>JAYWGJ010000200.1:0-6576 GCA_043778315.1 Saprospiraceae bacterium
TGGCTATCCGACACCTGGCTATCTCTGCCGCTATGCGATTATAGTGCAGACAACAAGTAATAAACGTGCGATATGGTTTTAAAAAAAACTATTTACTTCGCTGCCGTGATATAATATTGTCCGCCGATAGGCAACCATTTTAGTAGCGGCTCGATGCCGAGTAGCGGCTTGAACAGCTTGTGTCGCGGCACAAACAGTGTGAAATCAATGGTACACGCGCCAAAATACGTCGTTTTGAACAGTTTTTTGGAATATGCGGGCGTGAGTAATACCGCATCTTCATCAAACGGACAAGTATTGATAGCCTTCATCGTGAGCGGATTGTGCGGATTATGCTCAAAAATATACAGCTTTCCGCCTGGTTTCAGCACTCTATACACTTCGTTGATGATGGTTTGATGCAGCTTGTGTTCGATGTGATGCAATACGCAAGCGATAAAACATACATCAAAACTATTGCTTTCCATCGGAATTTCGGTGCCATTATAAGGTGTAAAAGTCGCGTTCGGCAGCGCACGCGCGCGTCCTTCGGCGAGGCTTTCCTCCGAAATGTCGATACCTGTATAGTAGCTTTCCGGGAAATATTTTTGAAAAAATACACCCGAAATACCATCGCCGCAGCCCAAATCCAAGATTTTCAAATCCTTTTTTTGCGCTGTCAATTGGTGTACAATATCAATTTTATATTCTGCAAAATAATCGCTATCCGCGCCCGTCACCTGTATATTTTGGTTGTGAATGCTGCGGTAATCCTTTGCAAATTGGTCAAAATTATCAAAATTACGCTCCATACCGCAAAAATAAGTATAAGTTAAGTGTTATTCATCAAAATAGACAATTTTTCTTATTTTTTCCTTGAAAAAGACTACCTTTGCAAGTATTTTAAATAAATTTTTTTATTCTTTTTAACACCAACTGAAAAATGGTTCGAGTTCGTTTTGCGCCGTCGCCTACTGGCGCGCTACACATTGGCGGCGTGCGTACCGCGTTGTACAATTATTTATTTGCTAAAAAACACAACGGCACGTTCCTGCTGCGCATAGAAGACACCGACCAAACGCGGTTTGTGGAAGGCGCGGAAGACTATATTATACAAGCCTTAAAGTGGTGTGGCATCGCGCCGACCGAAGGGCAGGGCTGCGGCGGAGGCGACTACGCGCCGTACCGACAAAGCGACCGTATGGCGATTTATCAGCAATACGCAGAGCAATTAATCGCCTCGGGCGACGCTTATTATGCCTTTGACAGCAACGAAGAATTGGCGGCGATACGCCAATTATACGAAGCCAAAAAAGAAAATTTTGCTTACGATGCAGCCCTTCGGCTCACGATGCGCAACTCGCTCACGCTGCCCGACGCGCAGGTAAAAGCACTGCTTACCGCTAATACGCCGCACGTTATCCGCTTTCGCGTACCTGACGGCGACGGCTCGGTCGTCTTTCAAGACACGATACGCGGCGAAGTCAAATTTGCGTATAAACAATTGGACGACAAGGTATTAGTGAAAGGTGACGGCTTGCCGACCTATCATTTGGCGCACCTTGTTGATGATTATTTGATGCGTATTACGCACGTTATTCGTGGCGAAGAGTGGTTGAGCAGCGCGCCGCTACACGTCTTATTATACAAGGCGTTGGGCTGGGAAGCGGCGTTGCCTGTATTTGCACACTTGCCGTTAATCATGCGTCCCGACGGCAAAGGCAAACTCTCTAAACGCGACGGCGACCGCTTCGGCATTCCCGTTTTTCCGCTCCATTTCGAACACCCTGTAAGCGGCGAAACCTCGACGGGTTACGACGAAAAAGGCTTTTTGCCCGAAGCTGTCGTTAATTTTATGGCGTTGTTTGGCTGGTCGCCTGGCGACGATATTGAGCTGATGACCTTGTCGGAAATGGTAGATTTATTTTCGATGGAACGCATCAATAAGGCTGGCGCGAAGTTTGACTACAAAAAAGCAGTTTGGGTAAACCAAGAATATATTTTGAAAATGGACGTAGCCGAACTCACCGAGCGCGCCCGTCCGTTTCTCGCGCCGCACATCAGCGACACACCTTACAATAATACTGCTTATTTGACCGCTTTTACGCGGCTTTTTCAGGCGCGGGTGCCCCTTTTAACCGATTTTTGGACGCAGGGTTATTATTGCTTTACGCCAATAAACCACTTCGATACCGCTACTTTGCGCAAAAAATGGAAGCCCGAAACGGCGGCTGTTTTGACTAATTTGATAGCGGAATTACAAAAAATAAATGATTTTTCTGCTGCGACTATCGACGCGACAATTCATGATTTTATTGCGAAGCACGAACTGAAAATGGGTGAATTGATGCCAATTTTGCGCATCGCGCTCACGGGCGTAATGCAAGGACCCGCCGTACACGAAGTAGCGGCTTTATTAGGCGAAAGCCGTACCATCGAACGCCTACAAACGGCTGTAACGGAGTTTGACACAATGGTAACAAATGCGTTATAATTACAATATTAGCATTATTTTTAATAATAAAACGAATAATATTTTTTTATAAACAAAAAAATTCGCACTTTTGCGCTCTGTTTGGGCTTATTATATTTAATTATATCAAAATAATACCCTTATTTAATACTTAAATTCTTTATTTTCACAAAATTACGATACCATAAACTTCGTTCCTAATGAACATTATTACAGTTCTTCGCAACAACACTTGGGTAATTCCTACCTTAATTGGTGTTGGTATGGTAGGTTTTATCCTACAAGACTCCCTCAATTCTAAAACGGGCGGCATTTTTTTTAACTCTGATTCTGTTGGCAATATTGCGGGTAGAGACGTGTCACAAAAAGAATTTTACAATTTAGAAAAAGAGCTTTTCGACGGCAAGCAAGGCGGTAACTCGTTTGAGCAGCGCGACCAACTTTGGAACTACTTGATTTCTACGACGCTTATCGACAAATCAGCCGAAAAACTCGGCTTGGGCGTTGGCAAAACAGAAATGGACGACCTGATGACAGGCGCGAACATGAGTCCTGTGGTGCGCCAAGAGTTTTCGCAGAACGGTCAGATGAACACCGAGGTTTTGGGTCAATTTGTGCAGTTGTACAAAGGCAACCGCAGTACGTTGCAGCCTGAGCAGAAAAAATATTTCGAGAAATTGGAGAATAGAGTGCGCATCGATGCGTTGCAACAAAAAATGATTGCGATGGCACAAAATGCGATTTATACGCCGAAATGGATGATTGATATGGAGCAGGCGCGCAGCACGCCCGTCGATTTCAAATTCGTTCCCGTACCTTACGCACTCGTGAAAGATGACGAGGTGAAAGTGACCGACGCGGATTTAAAAGCATATATTGCGGCACATTCCAAACTATTTACGAACGACGAAGAGGTGCGCACCGTAGCTTATGCGGCTATCATGGTTGCGCCGTCGGCGGCTGATTCTGCTGTGGTATTGAAAGATATGCAAGCGCAAACCGAAGGCTTGCGCGCTGCGAGCGGCGAAAAAGGCGACTCAACATATTGTGCTAATAACTACGGTGACTTCAAAGGCGTATTTTTGAATAAAGCGGGTATTTCGGGTGTTTCACCCAAAATAGCAGACTCGGTATTTAAAGTACCCGTAGGAACGGTAATCGGACCGTTCGCGGAAGCAGGCGTTTTTCGTACCGCGAAATTGGTGGTGCGTCAGTCGTTCGCGGATTCTGCGAAAGCACGACACATATTAATACAGCCGTCGCAAACGCTCACCGAAGCGCAAGTAAAAACCAAAATTGATAGCATCAAAGGCTTGATAGAAAAAGGCGCGATGCGTTTTGATAGTGCCGCTATAAAAATGAGCGCGGACAAAGGTTCGGCTATCAAAGGCGGCGAATTGGCTACGGTTGGTTTTGGCGCGTATGTACCCGAATTTAATAAAGTAGTATTTGAAACAGGCGCAATAGGCAAATTATACGTTGTGAAAACGCAGTTTGGCTATCACCTTATCGAGGTATTATCGCGCAAAGGCGCGTCTGACCGCGTGAAAATAGCATATCTGACCAAACCGATTGTACCGAGCAAAGAAACGGAAGGCAATGCTTACCGCAAAGCAACCGAATTGGCACAAAAAAATAGAACGGTAGAGGCATTAGAAAAAGCTGCGAAAGCAGACAAAACTATGGCTTTCCAATTAGTGCCAAACGTGAAAATCAACGATTATCAGGCGCAAGGTTTAGAGTCTGGCGATGTATCGCGCAACGTCATCAAGTGGGCGTTTGACAACAGCGAAGGCAATGTTTCGCCCGAAGTTTACGGCTACATAGACCCTGTCAATCAATACACTAATCGCTATGTGGTGGCTGGTGTGAAGTCGCGCACGCCGAAAGGTTTAGCGACGGTTGATGACGTGCGTGAAGCGGTTGCGACGAAAGTACGCAACGAGAAAAAAGCGGAATTGATAAAAGCGAAAATCGGTACGGTAACTACTTTGGAAAGTGTAATCGCTAAATACGCTGGTTTGGAGGTAAAAGATGCAGCAGGTGTGACGATGAACTCGCCGTTTGTACCTGGTTTGGGTAACGAGCCGAAAGCGATAGCTGCCGTATTAGGCACTGCCGTTAATAAAGTTTCAAAACCGATTGTGGGCAACGAAGGTGTTTTTGTAGTGATGCCAACGAACAAACCTGCCGCACAACCCGTAGCAGATTACAAAATGGCGCGTATGCAAATGGACGCACAAATCAAGCAAGGAACGCCACAAGGCTATATGAATGCGATACGCAAAAACGCGGTTATTACCGATACGCGGTACAAATTTTTCTAGGATTTTGATTACAATGTGAACTAAAAAAGCCCTTACCGAAACTCGGTCAGGGCTTTTTTAATACCAATTTTGATTATTATTTATCCGTTTTTTTAGCCGTTACTGACGTAGTTACTTCATAATCGCCGCAAAGCGACTCGAACATTTTACGCCCTTTTACCGAGCCTAATTCTTTGGCTTGATACCAATCGTCGCACGGATTATACTCGCCGCCTAAGGCGCGTTTTGCCAATGCGCGGTTCAAATAAGCGGCAACGTAGTCTTTTTTCATTTCTACTGCCGTCGTGTAAGAATTGATGGCATCTTTGAATTGTTGCAAATCAAAATAAATATTTGCTTTATTATAATGCGCTTCGGGCATATTTGGCGCGAGCGCAATAGCTTTATCTACGTCTTCGAGCGCAGCGTGAAAGTCCAAAATTTGGTTGCGCGAAATGGCGCGGTTGAGGTAGGCGGCTGCGTTTTTGTCGTCCATCGCTATCAGTTTATCTAGCTCCTCTATTGCGCCTTTGTGGTTGTCGGCGGTTGCGCGGCGACGCGCCTCGTTGAATAAACTCCGTTTGATGTCTGCCTCGTTTACTTTTTCTGGCGCGGTGCTATTTGGTTTTGCTACTTCTACTATTGGTTTTGCGTTGGGCGAAACACCGAGTTGCTCGACTTTTGCTTTGGCTGCGTCTGTACTTTTATTGCTTTCGGCGGATTTGCTTTCTGGCTGCTTGTCGCCTTTGGCAGGCTGCGGTGTGAACGCTGGTGCTTTCGGTTTTTGGGGTGGCGTTTCTGCTTTTTTTGTTTCCTCGCCTTGCCGACCCGAGGGGCTGCTGCCCTTAGTGGCAGCAGCCCCTCCGCCTTCTGTATAGCTCGTGCTACCCAAGTATTCCACTTCTACACTCGCCAATATTTCTTTATTTTCTGCTGGTTTTGGTGCTTCCATTACTTTTACTGGCACTGCTACTTTTTCTACTACTTTTTCTATTGCTTTCGGCGCAACTACTGCCGCTGCCACTTCTTTTTTAGGCATTTCAGTCACTTTTTCTGCTACTTTTTCTACTGCTTTCGGCGTTTCTTTTTTTTGCATTTCTATCTTTTCTGCCACCTTTTCTACCGCTCTGGAAGCCTCAACTTTTATGGTCTTCGGCTCAACCTTTACTTCCTTTGGTGGCGTTACCGCTTTCGGAGCTTCGTTTTTGCCTGCTTTTTCCTCTATGGTGAGGTTTGTTTTTTTCTGTTGTATTGCGGCTGCTTTTGCTGCGTTTTCTTTTTTAGCAATATCAATTTTTTGCGCCCGTATTTCTTCTGCGGTGGCTACTCTATCATTTTTGGGTTGTAAGGCTTGGTCGTCGTCCATTCGGCGACGGCGCGTGGGCGGCGTAGTTTCGTTTTCGCCTGCCGTCGTTGCGTCGGCTACTTCTGGTAGCGCGTCGGCTGCTTTCACCTGTTTTGGCGTTTGGGTCGGTATGGTTTTTACCGTCACTACTTGTGGCGTTACTGCCGCAGGCACGGTTTCTGTTTTAACCGTCATCTCTTTTGCCGTTGGTTTTGGCTGCTCCGTCTTTTCGGGTGCAGAAGTTGGCGTAGTTACTATCATTTTGCTGCCGCCCATTTTTGCTGCTTCTTGTCGGTCGGCTTCTGCCTGTACCGTCAAGCCCATTTTGTCGCTCACTTGGCTGCGAAATATATAGTAATCCGCATTCGTTGAGTTCGATGCAATCGCTTTATTAATATCATACATCGCACCCTGAAAATCGCCTTTGTTTTGTTTAATCTGCCCGCGATACGCATACGCCTCCGCGCTACCCG
>JAYWGJ010000201.1:0-28993 GCA_043778315.1 Saprospiraceae bacterium
TATTTTTTTAATTAATTGATTTACAACATTTTATAGGTATTATATTGTGATTAAAAATATTTATATCCAATTGTTTTTTGATGCAACCTTTTTTGAAAACCTAAAATTAGAGGTAAGCTAATCTCATCGATTTTGTATTTTAGCAAAAGATTGGATTTTTAAAAAATAAAATGCAATTACAAAACTATATTTTTAACTTTGTGACTAATTTGTAAAAAATGACGCTGTAATAATTGGTAGTTTTTATTACTAATAGGCACTCATTTATCAATCCTAAACACATGAATATCGTCGGTCGGCGCAAAAAAATAATACTGGTATCTAATACTGCTTGGAGTATTTACAATTTCCGAAAGGGACTTGTAAATGCTTTATTATCAAATGGTTATGAAGTTATTATCGTTGCCGAAGCGGACAAATATGTTAAAGATATTATAGCTGAAGGCTGGCACTTTGTACCACTAAAACATATAGATAGGTTCGGCAGTAACCCTATCTGCGACCTACAATTTGCGGCTGAACTGCGCTATATTTACCAGCGCATTCAACCCGATTTTATCATTCATTATACTATAAAACCAAATGTGTATGGCGGTTTTGTGGCTTGGCAATTAGGTATTAAAAATCTGATGCTTGTGACAGGCTTAGGTCGGGTTTTTTCTGATAATAATAATTTTTCTTCGCGTATCGCGCAATACTTATACGGCGCGATTTGCAGGGTAGCAACCGACGTTTGGTTTTTGAATGAAGACGATAAGCAGCTTTTTTTACAAAAAAACTATGTGCAGCCGCAGCAGGCTGGTTTGCTGCATAGCGAAGGCATAGATACCGAATATTTTAAGCCACAAAATATTGATAATCAAGTATTTACATTTTTATTAATTGCGCGTTTGCTCAAAGATAAAGGCATCGGTGAATATATAGAAGCGGCGCGAAGAATGAAAGCGGAAGGTATAGCGGTAGAGTTTCAAGTCTTAGGATTTTTTGAAGCCGAAAACCCGCATTTTGTATCTAAACAACTGCTAACGAGTGCCTTAGAGGCGCGTACTATTTCTTATTTAGGTGAGACCGAAGATGTGCGTCCCTACATAGCTGCTGCCGATTGCATCGTTTTGCCTACCTTTTATAAAGAGGGCGTTCCGCGTTGTTTACTCGAGGCTGCGGCGATGGCAAAACCGATTGTAGCGACTGATGTGTCGGGTTGCCGCGATGTAGTAGAAGACAAAATAAATGGATTACTTTGCGCGCCGCGTGACATCAACGATTTAGTCACAAAATTGAAGTTAATGTATTCGATGCCCTTGGTAGAGCGGACGCGAATGGGGGCGGCAGGGCGCGAGCGCGTAGTTGCTCGATTTTCGGAGGAGTTTATAATTGCGTGCTACTTAGCATTTCTAAAAAATGCACTTCAAAACGGCGCTTAATATTATTAAAAATAAAAATACGTTAATATTTGTAAATCATAATATTAAGATAATTATGACAATTAATATTTGCACGACTAATGCAATATAGCTTACCTTTGTGCGAGAATTTAACGAGTCGTAACCTCCATTTTATTGTAATTATGTGTAACCAACATTTCATCAAAATCATTTTATTTAGTGCTTGTTTTGTTTTTAGTTCTTCTTTGTTTGCGTCCGACGTATTACCACAAAAATCCAATTTTGACTTAGCCGTATTTGATGCAGGAAAACGCGAATATGTGCAGTTTTCGATAGAAAACGACATGAATACTGAGTTTTTCTACTATTTAGGGGGCAGTAAAAACACGATTGACCGTGCGGTAGTGCGTACTTTCAACTTCCCCGAAGGTACAGAACTGTATTTTTGGGAGAATGGCAAAGGTAAGTTGTGGCTCAAAATAGAAGCGAATATGAATAAACAAGCGTTTCAGCTTTCCAAGTTGATAAGCCACTAAACTCAGACGCTACACGTTGTAGCAACAAAAAAAAGCCGTACCGATGTGTGACATCGATACGGCTTTTTTATTTATCAAAAATAAATTATTTCACCTGATTTATATTATTGCAACAAACTGCGCATATCTACTTTTTGACGGACGTGCTGCTCTATATCTGCAATCGGAATGCGGATTTGCGTGAGCGTATCGCGGTCGCGAAGCGTGACGCAGTTGTCCTCGAGCGTCTCAAAATCTACGGTCACGCAGTACGGCGTGCCTATCGCATCCTGCCGACGGTAGCGTCTGCCGATAGCGTCTTTTTCGTCGTATTGCGCGTTGAACGCAAAACGAAGGTCGTTATATATAGCACGAGCCTTGTCGGTGAGTTCCTCTTTATTTTTTAATAACGGCAAAACTGCTACCTTGATTGGTGCAAGCGCGGGGTGCAATTTCAGCACTATCCGCGAACTCTCCTTGCCGTCCGCGTCGGGGACAATCTCCTCTTGCAGCGCGTTCGATACCACCGCCAAAAACATACGGTCGCAGCCGACCGACGTTTCTACCACATACGGAACGTAGCTTTCATTAAGTTCGGGGTCAAAATATTGCATTTTTTTGCCCGAATGTTCTTGATGCGCCTTCAAATCAAAATCGGTACGAGAGTGTATGCCCTCGAGTTCTTTCCTACCAAATGGAAATTCGAACTGAATATCTACGGCAGCATCGGCGTAGTGCGCGAGGTTATCATGGTCTTTAAATGTCAGCTTTTCGGGTGGCGTACCCAACGCCAAATGCCACTGCATACGCGCCGCTTTCCATTTCGCGTACCATTCTTTTTGTGTGCCAGGGCGGATAAAAAATTGCATTTCCATTTGTTCAAATTCGCGCATACGAAAAATAAACTGCCGCGCCACTATTTCGTTGCGAAACGCTTTGCCGATTTGCGCGATACCAAACGGAATTTTTTGTCGCGACGATTTTTGTACATTCAAAAAATTAACAAAAATGCCTTGTGCGGTTTCGGGGCGAAGGTAGAGTTTTTCGTCGCTGCCGCCTGTCGCGCCGCCGAGTTGCGTATTAAACATCAAATTGAATTGACGCACGTCCGTCCAATTTTTTGAGCCGCTTACTTCGCAAACAATGCCGAGTTCCTCTATTAACGCCTTCACATCAGCGAGATTAGCGGTGCGCAAGCCTTCGGCGAGGCGATGCTCGATGCGTTTGCATTCATCGATATAGCCTTTTACGCGCTCATTTGTTTGTTTGTACATGGCTGCATCAAACGTTTCGCCGAAGCGTTTTTGCGCTTTTTCTATCTCTTTTTCTACTTTTGCCTCTATTTTAGCAACGTGTTCTTCTACCAATACGTCGGCCCGGTAGCGTTTTTTGCTGTCTTTATTGTCTATCAACGGGTCGTTGAACGCATCGACATGACCGCTCGCTTTCCAAGTCGTCGGGTGCATAAATATAGCGCAATCCAAACCCACTATGTTTTCGTGCATTTGTACCATGCTGCGCCACCAATATTCTTTAATATTATTTTTGAGCAACACGCCATACACGCCGTAGTCGTACACGGCACTTAAACCGTCATAAATTTCTGACGATGGATAAACAAAACCGTACTCTTTGCAATGCGATATAATTCGCTTAAATTGTTCTTCTGCGGACAACATATTGATATTAATGTAAATTATTGATAAAATTATCTTGCAAAGATAAGAAAATTAGTACCGTTTTTGAAATAAATAAAATATACCTAATCCGCTGTACTGGTATCAAATTGCAGGCGCGCCAAATTGCTATACACGCCGTTCGGCAACTCGGTGAGTTCGTCGTGCGTGCCTTGCTCCACTATTTGCCCGTTTTCTAGGACGTAGATGCAATCTACGTCGCGGATAGTTGCCAAGCGGTGCGCCACGATAATTGAGGTGCGTCCTTTCATCAGTTCCTCTAATGCCTCTTGTACTAAGCGTTCACTTTCGGCATCGAGCGACGAAGTTGCTTCGTCGAGTAGCAATATGGCAGGGTCGCGGAGAATAGCGCGTGCGATAGCGAGGCGTTGCCGCTGTCCGCCGCTCAGTTTGATGCCGCGTTCGCCTACGAGCGTACCCAATCCTTCTGGGAATTTTTGTATGAACGACCACGCGTTTGCTTTTTCGGCAGCCGCTATAATCTCGGCATCGGTAGCCGACGGTTTGCCGTAAGCGATATTATCGCGGATAGAACCGCCAAAAAGTATAACCTCTTGCGGGACAATCGCTATGTTTTGGCGAAAGCCAAGCAAATCAAAATCTTGAATATTTTTGCCGTCTATCCATATATTTCCGCCGCTCAACTCATAAAAACGCAGTAAAAGCTGTACAATCGTACTTTTGCCCGCGCCGCTTTGTCCTACCAGGGCAACTTTCTGACCTGCTTTTATGTCAATATTAATACCTTTAAGGATAGTGAGTTCGGGGCGCGTCGGGTAAGTAAACACCGCGTTTTCGAGGCGAATATCGCCTTTTATAGGCGTGAGCGTACTTTTTTCGGCGATAGTCAAGTCAATTTCTGACGGCGCGTCGAGGATTTGTCGGACGCGCTCCGTTGCGCCGATAGCGCGCAAAAGCTGCGTATATAAATCGCCTAAACTACCAATACTGCCACCAATTACCATCGTATAAACAATAAAAGAGAGCAAATCGCCCGATTTCATGCTGCCCGATTGCACCAATTGCATACCGTTCCACATCATAAAAACGATGCCACCGAACAGCGCGGAAATCACAAAAGCAAAAAATATACCGCGTATGTGCGCGAACTGAATAGAGAGTTGCACCACTTTATCCATCGAGGCAGTGTAGCGGCGAAACTCGTACCACTCGTTCGTGAACGCCTTGACGATGCTAATCGATTGTAGCGTTTCTTCTACCACCACGTTCGTATTAGCGAGTTCATCTTGTCGCTCTTTCGATAATTTGCGGATATACCGCCCAAAAACAATGGCGGCGATAACGATAAACGGGAAGGTCGCTAACATCAGCATCGCCAAATACGGCGACATATATAGTATGACGATGATGCCCGCCACAAACACGATAATCTGTCGAACGAACTCGACGAGCGTCAAGGAAATGGTATCTTGCAGTTGGTTTACGTCGTTCGTGATGCGGCTGCTTAGTTCGCCTACGCGCTGCTCTTCTAAGTACGGAATGTGCAGCGTGATGAGTTTTTGGTACAAGGCTTTACGCACATCTGCCAAGCCTTTTTCGCTCACATTGGCGAAAAGCCGCACCCTAAAATACGACACAAACCCTTGCAGTACAAGGACTCCCGCGAGCAGCAAGCCCATCGTATTGAGGTTTAAGCCGTAGTGCGGAAACGTCGGTTTGCCTTGCGCAATGTTCAGCCATTCGCCGAACGCCCAAGGGAAAAACACGAACACTAAACTACTTACCGCAATCAGTATCATGCCAACTATAAACGACCATTTGTAGGGTAAAATGTACTTAAAAATGCTCAGGGCATTTTGTATGCCCTCGCGATTGAGCTTGCCTTTCGGAGCGTCCGCGTCAGGGTCGGCGAGCGTGCCGGGTCTGCGTTGTGCCATTTTTTATGGTAATAAACTAAGTGTTGTAATTGTATAAAAATTCTATAATAATGAAACAAAAGAACAAAAGTATAGTTTTTAAACCTCTTTTTTGCGTATAGCTAAAAATATTGTTTTAGCTTTGCGGCGCGTAATCAAAAAAATAGAATTTAGCCCATGCAATTAGCTCCCTACACGCCGCAGCAAGAACTCGCTAACGTACTTACGCACGCCTTCGGGCTGCTGTTGAGCATGGTCGGCATACCGTTTTTGGTGGCGATAGCGGTGCAGCATCGGCTCGCTGCCCCGCAGTTAGCGAGCATCGGTTTGTACGCGCTGTCGCTGCTTTTGGTGTACAGTTGCTCTACGGCGTATCACGCCGTCACCGACCTGGGGTTGAAGTGGAAACTCAAATTATTAGACCATATTTGCATCTATTTACTGATTGCGGGGTCTATCACCGCACTGCTGCCGCGCTACGTCGCGCCTGTGCAAAGTACCGTATTTTTAATCGGAATATGGTGCGCCGTGATTGGCGGTATTGTGTTCAAAATATTTTTTGTCGGACGGTTCAAACTCGCCTCTACCATCATCTATTTGCTGCTCGGCGGCTCGGCTTTTATCATGGTCAAGCCGCTATATACGCAGATGCCCGCAGTCGGTTTTTACGCCTTGATGGGCAGTGCGGCGAGCTACGGCTTAGGTACTATTTTTTACCTCAATAAACGCATTTATTACCAACACGCGATATGGCATATCTTCGTACTTGGCGGCAGCGTAGGGCATTATGTGTCGTTATTATATAGTATTTAGTATATTTACTTATGCCAATTTATGTATATTAATTTGTTAATATGATTGAATTGTAGATTAAAGTATTGTAAAATACTAATTTGAATGTGTAAATTTATTGTAAAAACACAATTGTCACATTTTATTTACAATATCAATAGCCATGATTTCATATTAGTATTTTATATAATTATAAGTCTTAATGCAAGTAAGATAAGCATTTAAGCATATAAAATATTATAATATCAATATAATGTAATTTATATATAAGTAAAATGTAATTTACATGGGTGAAAAAATGGATTTTGTACACATAATTAGTATTATCTTTGCAAAAGCATTAAAAAGATAGTGCTAGTTTTAGATATATTAATATCCACCCAACAAAAACTTCTTTTTTAGCTCTTAATTAGTATCATTTTTTAAAACTTAAGACTCATGGTGGAAATGCAAGCAACAACCTCTTCGAGATACAGCGACGAAAATCTCGAGGAGTTCCGTTCACTAATCACACTCAAAATTGGAAAATCGCAGGAGAAACTCGATTTCTTTTTGAAACAAATTGTCGACCTCGCCGACAACCCCGATGCAAAAATCAAAGGCTTCGACGACAGCGTCGGCACTGCCGAAATGGAACGCACGCAAGAACTCGCAGGCATGGAACGCAAATATTTGACTAATTTGATGAACGCGCTTATCCGCGTGGACAACAAAACCTACGGTATTTGTAGAGAAACAGGCAAACTTATTCCGAAAGAACGCCTCCGTATTGTGCCGCACGCAACCCTTTGTTTAGATGCAAAAAACAAACGTTAAAACTAAAAGTATCCATCGCACGTTAAAATAATAGATAAACGTACAAAAAATATAGACTGTATCGGTACTAAATAGTACCTTTGCAGTCTATATTTTTTATTTTGGAATCATGTTAGCAAAAATAAATAAAAATTGGCTCATCGTAGCCATCATCTTATTGATACTTTTTTTAGACCAATCGTTAAAGATTTGGGTAAAAATGCACTTTGCGCTCGGCGAAGAAATCAACCCGTTAGGGACAGACAAATTCAGGCTGCACTTCGTAGAAAACGAGGGCATGGCTTACGGCATGAAAATAGGCGGTAACTTCGGCAAGCTGCTCCTTAGCCTCTTCCGCGTGGTCGCGTGTGTATTTTTGGGCTTATGGATGCGCTCGCTGCTGCGCGATCCGAAAGTGCATTTTGGCTTTGTGTGTTGCCTCGCTTTGATATGGGCTGGCGCGTTCGGTAATATCATCGATAGCGCGGTGTACGGCTTGTTGTTTTCAGAAAGTGGCTTTCACGCGCCTGCTATTTTTATGCCGCAAGGCGGCGGTTACGCAGGTTTTTTGCATGGCAAAGTAGTAGATATGTTGTATTTTCCGATATGGCAAGGCATTTTGCCCGATTGGATACCGATTTGGGGCGGCTCCTACACCGAGTATTTTCGCCCTGTGTGTAACCTCGCCGATTTCTCTATTTCGGGCGGCGTTTTTATGATAATAATTGGGCAGCTTTGGTTCTTCCCGACCGAAACCGAAGTAGCGGAAGTAGCCCCAACAGCCGAACGAAACCCGTATAATACCATTACCGCAAGTCCCGAGACTACCGACGCGAATGACGAAAGTGTTAATCAAAACTAAAAATTAGGATTTTATTATATATTGTGTAAAACTAAAAATATCTTTGCAAAACGAAATTTTAAGCCGCTCAAACGCCTTTTAATCACAAAAAAATACCGCTTACTCAAACTCGCTTGTTTTGGCAAATGGATTGCTACTATATTTGTATCAAAATTAGTATTTCGTTAGTTATTCATTTGTTTTACACAATAAAAATTTAAAAAAGCCATGAAAAAAATCATTTTCGCTTTAAGCCTAATCGCCATCGCCGCTACCACTACCGTAGCGCAAACCCGCATCTGTTATGTGGACATCAATAAGGTACTCGATAAAGTACCCGACTACAAAACCGCGCAAGACCAACTCGACCAAGCCGCCGAAAAGTGGAAACAAGAGGTGCAAACTGAGCGCAACAAAATCGAGGATATGTACAAACGCTACCAAGCGGACGAAGTGCTACTCGACGAAAACTCGCGCAAAACCCGTCAGGCGGAGATAGAAAATAAAGAAAAACAAGTCCGCGACCTCCAAAAACAAAAGTTTGGCGCAGACGGACAACTCGCAAAAAAACGCCAGGAACTCGTAAAACCGATACAAGATAAAGTATATACCGCTATTGAGCAGTATGCGAATGAAAAAGGCTATGACTTTATTTTTGATAAAAGCAGCACCACAGGTATGCTTTTCGCTAACGCAAAAGGCGACAAAACGGACGATATTATCAAAAAATTAGGCTTTTAATACCAAAGAATTGACTTGCGCTTATTAGAGGTGCAGGTCAATTCTTTTATTATTATCAATTACAATAATAAATATACACAACCATTTAAAAATTTATTTAATCAATCCGCATGAACTTACTTGCAAAATTCGGCATCGCTGCCGCTCTATTTATCGGCACGACGGTTGCCGCACAAGCACAAAAAATCGGCTACCTCAACTCGGCCGCCTTATTAGCCGAAATCCCTGAGGTGAAAAAAGCAGACGCTAACCTCAGCGCGCTGCAAAAGCAACTCCAAAAACAAGGCGAAGCGATGCAGCAAAAAATGCAAGCCAAATACCAAGAAACGATGGAGAAAGCGCAAAAAGGCGCGTTGCCGAAAGCAGAAGAGGAAGCGGTAAGCAAAGAATTGCAGGTGCAACAAGCGGAATTGCAAAAATATGAAGAAAAAATGCAAGCCGACCTGGGTGCAAAACGCGAAGCGTTGCTCTCGCCGATTTTGAAACGTGTGGACGACGCGATAAAAGCGGTAGCGAAAGAACGCGGCTACAAAATGATTTTTGACTCGAGTACGGGCGCAATCGTTTATGCCGACGGCGACGACATCACGCCGTTCGTAAAAGGCAAACTCGGTATGACTGTCACCGCAGGCGCGCCTGTTAGCTCGCCAGCTGTGAAATCGGGCGCAACTAAAAAAGGCAAATAATTTAGGAATGAAGAGAAAATAAGGGACTGAATATTGTCACGCAGAATTTTGGGTCAAAACAAGGCAGATTTGAGGCGCGATGCCTGGCATCGTAACGATAAATCTAACGCAGTTTTGGCACAAAAGGCAAGTGAGAATACAGTACCTTATTTTGGACGCGTTCCTTATATTGTTTTCAAAAAAAAACCTCTTGTAGTGATACAAGAGGTTTTTTTTATTCATTTTTTGAATACCGAAATACTAAACAAAAAAAGAGTTTCACGCTAGCCGCGTAAAACTCTTTTTAACTGTGAGTAGTGTAGGATTCGAACCTACGACCCTCTGCTTGTAAGGCAGATGCTCTAAACCAACTGAGCTAACCACCCTTTTACCAATGTCTTTACCTACAAAAGCTATGCAAAGGTACGATTAGTTTTTGTACTTCCAAATATTTTTTGCTTTTTTTATTATAATAATCAAAAAATATCAAATAGGAAGCAAACTAATTATTCTAATATATTGATAATCAATAATTTAAAACTTAATACCTGTACCTATACGACAATCATTTTTTTATTTATCACAGAAATGCACACTTTGTATCTAAAAATACTGTAATTTTGTTTGGTAAAGTAACGACAGTTTTTTAAGACAAACTATGAAAAAAAATATTCTTATCACCGTTGCAATACTTTTGCAATGCTGCTACGCCATATCAGTTAAGGCGCAACAAACGCGCAAGCCGCCCACGCCCAAAGTCCCGCAGTTGCCCGCAAACCGGGCGCACAAACCCGCAGCCGCCGCGACTTCTGCCGCCGCCGCGCCACAGCAAGCACGAACCATAGAGCGCGCGGAAGATGCGCGTACTTACCGCGAATTAGTAGCGGGCGCGAGGAGCTATATGAAGCAGCAGCAGAAACAAATGCAAAATATATACGACCTAAAAGCGCATTATCAGCGCGGCTGGCGCGACGACCAAAACCACATTATGGAATGGGGTTCTGACGCGAATACGACTTTAAAAGTTAAATTTACGGAGGTAGCAATGTATTTTCCGGATACGCAAACGTGGGCGTGGATAAACTTCACGAACCCAGCAATGGACGAAGTAGTGCGCTACGGCAAGCGCAAGGGTTTTGCGGAGCTATCGAGCGAGTCGGTGGAAGGCGTAGATGCCGCGAAAGCGGAGCAGCTTTGCGCCGTGACGGCATTCATTTTGTACGCCAAAGGTTACGAAATAATCGGCACAAAAGACGAGTCGCACAGCTTGTATGTGGTGCTGAATAATATTGAAAAGAAAGATTAGAATAAAACTATATATCTCCAATTTTTAAGATTTTAATGATGTTTCAAGATTTTAATTTCAAACTCGCGGTTATCAACGAGCTTATGTACAACCAAGAAACGCTCAAACCGAAGTTTGACGTTTATGCGTTTTCGGAGCAGCACAATATCGATAGGAGCCAGATGCGTTGGGAGTACGAAATGATACCCGAAGTACGCGAGTATTTCGAAAATCTCGAAATACCCTCCGATTTATTACCGACAATCACTGTGCTTTCGCAAGACGGCGGCGACTATATTCACTTGCAAGTCTGCCCAATGTGGGACGGAGAAGATGACCTATTCAATATCACATCGACAGCAGATTGCGCCTTATTACCGAATCTAAAAAGTGTTGTTTTGCTTTACGACGACGCTGAAATTATGGTCGGGGAATTTGAGAAATTAGGGATTTCGGCAGTGTATTTGTAACCTATTTATTTTGCCAATATTAAATTTAATAATAGATAGTTTTAAATATTTATTCATAATAAAAATAAAAAATGGGTTTTAGTAATTTTCGTAAAATACGGCAGGTGACCAAAAAATTTGGTTTAGATGCCGAATTGGTCGAGCGCGTAGATGATATTCTGCCCGTTCAGCCGAGTGCGTGGCTCGTAGAGACTTTAATGATTGCAGAAGAAATGCCGCTTACGAACGAAAAAAGCAAGTCGGAACGCATCGTTTCGCCTATTTTGATAGAAGTAGCGCGTAAATATAAAGGACAGATTACGATGTTTTCGGGCGAGGAACTGAGTGTTGCGCCGCAAGACGATTTGTCGGGCGAATGTGATTTTTTCTTTGGCTTGCACGCCGCAAAACCGTATTTGGAAGCTCCGATTATGACATTAGTAGAGGCAAAAGATGAGGATTTGGAATGGGGCGTTGCGCAATGTGCAGCGCAAATTTACGCGGCGTATTTATACAATAAAAACGAAGAAAAGGAAATAAGTGTACTTTATGGTTGCGCGACAACGGGCGACGATTGGCAGTTTATCCGCTTCGAGAACGGCATATTTTATATCGATAGTCGCCCGACCACGAATTTACCGACCGTTTTAGGTTCGTTTCATAAAATATTTGATTATTATACCAAAAAAAGTATTTAAAAATAAATTTTCTCTTTCTAAAAAAAACATATTCATTTAATTTATATTATTATTATGCGATACGAATTATTGCCTTCCGCTTTTTTCGCCAAAAACCGCAAGCGTTTTGCTGCTGCGATGAAACCGAACTCGATTGCTATATTTAAGAGCAGCGACATGATGCCGCGCACGGGCGACCAATATCATTTGTACCGACAAAACCCTGATTTGTACTATTTTACGGGTGTCGACCAAGAGGAAACGATACTTTTGATGTATCCCGACTGCGTCAAGGAGCGGTTTCGCGAAGTGCTTTTTGTGCGTCGTACCGACGAGCATACGGCGATTTGGGAAGGCGCGAAACTGACGAAACCCGAAGCGGCAGCCCTTTCGGGTATCGATAACATTATTTGGTACGACGAACTCAATCCGACGTTCAACGAGTTGGTTTTGTTGGCAGATAATGTGTATATTAATTGCAACGAAAACGACCGTTTTGTAGCGACTGTGGATTACAGCGACCTGCGTTTTGCACGCGAAATGCGCGAAAAATATCCGAACCACAACTACTTCCGCAGCGCGCCGATAATGAAAAAATTGCGCACCCGCAAGTCGGAAATAGAGGTGCAAACCATACAACACGCCTGCAATATCACCGAAAAAGCGTTCCGTCGCGTATTGGAATTTACGCAGCCGAACGTCTGGGAATTTGAGATTGAGGCGGAAATTACGCATGAGTTTATCCGCAACCGCGCTACGGGTCACGCCTACACGCCTATCATCGCGTCGGGCGCGAACGCCTGCGTTTTGCATTATATCACGAACGATTGCATCTGTAAAGATGGCGATTTGATACTCCTCGATTTCGGTGCGGAGTACGGCAATTACGCCGCCGACCTGACGCGCTGCATTCCTGCAAGCGGTCGGTTCACGAAGCGGCAACGCGAGGTTTATGATGCGGTTTTGCGCGTGCATCGCGAAGCGACAACGATGCTCGTCCCTGGCAATACGCTGGAGGAACTCAATAAGGAGGTCGGTAAATTGATGGAAAGCGAGCTGATTGGCTTGCGCCTAATAGACCGACACGACGTTGCGAAGCAAAACCCCGACGCGCCGCTCTACAAAAAATATTTTATGCACGGCAACTCGCATCATTTGGGTCTCGATGTGCATGATTTGATGAATCGGTACGACCCGTTTCGGGCTGGCAACGTGTTCACGAACGAGCCTGGAATTTATATCCGCGAGGAAGGCATCGGTATTCGCATCGAAAACGATTTGCTGATTACCGATGACGGAACGGTCGACTTAATGAAAAATATTCCGATAGAAGCGGACGAAATAGAAACGCTGATGAACGCTAAAATTATGGCGTAAGCCGCTATATATTATGTCTTTTTTGACCGACCTCAATACGGCACTCGCCGACCTTTCGCGCAGCGCGGGTACCTCGTCGCTCAAAATCGGTTTGGTGCTGGGTCTTTTTCTGCTCTCGTTTGTGGGCGGCGGCTGGCTCGTGTACAATTGGGCGGTGAAACCGACCGAAATAGTGCGCAGCGAAGACTCGAAGGTTTTGTTAGAAAAAATACAAAAAGTATGCAAATTAGTAACCGTAGAAGGTAGTTTTTCAGATATTTATAGCTATGAAGACCATTATTACTACGATATTAGCTTATTTACCAAAAAAGCATTGCTAAAAGTAAACGCCAAAGTGCTGGTTGGCGTGGATTTGACAAAAGCCAAATTTGCAACTAATACAGCGCGTAAAGAACTGACTATCAGTAATATACCGCAGCCCGAAATATTGAGCATCGACCCTGATGTGCAATATTATGATGTGACGGAAGGCACGTTTAATAATTTTACGGCGGCAGAACTCACGCAACTCAACGTAAAAGCGAAAGCGCAAATAAAAGAAAAGGCGCAAAATAGCGAACTGATGCACATCGCCGAAAAGCAAGGAAATGCGATTTTTGATTTGATGGAATACATTTGTACCGATGCAGGCTGGCGCGTGGTGTACAATCCGCCGCGAAAAACGGAGGCAGAAAAAGGTAAGATTTTTATTGATACGCTAAAACAATAATTTGGAATGCGTCGAAAAAAAGAGCGGACTTCGTTATAAAAACGAAGTCCGCATCTCCTATTTAATCACCATTAACCAATCTTTCCGCATGAATTGACAACTCAAAGAAACAAATTTAGTTTGATTACCTATTTCAGTTCCGAATTGTAAAAATTATACAGCGAAAATAATGCCACTTTTTATGTAACACTGTTTTATGTAAACAATAAATTGATATTTTTTTTATTAGTTTCATAAAATATTAATATACAATTTATTACGAATAGTATTAATAATAAATATGTTTTAAAAAAGTTCTTTTACAAGTTAAATATATAACCTCCAAAATCTCAATTCTATGATTTCATTCTACAAAAAAATAAATTTTCTGTTTTTTGTCAGTATTTTTTTAGTTGCAACAGCTTGCACAACGACCAAAACAGCGACCAATAAATCGCCGAAAACGGACGATAAAATAGACATCGCATTTTTGCAAATTAACGATGTGTATGAAATTTCGCCTTTGGAAGGCGGAAAAGTGGGCGGCTTGGCGCGAATAGCGACTTTGCGCAAGCAGTTAGTCAAAGAAAATGCGAACACGACGACTATTATGGCTGGTGATTTTTTCAACCCGTCGGTGATAGGAACGCTCAAATACGAAGGCAAAAAAATATCGGGCAAGCAGATGATTGAAGTGCTGAACGAAATGGGTTTGCAGTACGCGGCGTTCGGCAATCACGAGTTCGACATCAAGGAAAACGAAGTGGAAGAGCGGCTCAACGAGTCGCGATTTGAGTATATTTCGGGCAATGTGATGCACCAAAAAGGCGATATTATCAAGCCGTTTGAGCAAAAAGGGAAGCCGATTGCGGCGTACAAAATCCTTACTTTCACCGACGCAGACGGCACTTCGGTGCGCGTCGGCATCATCGCCGAAACGATACCGATGAATAAACAGCCGTTTGTGTGGTACGGCGACGAGCGCGACACCTACAAAGCGACGTATAATTTGCTGAAAGATAGCACCGATTTTATGGTCGCGATAACGCACCTGAACGTCGCCGACGACCTCGCGCTCGCCAAACTCGTGCCGCAAATTCCGCTCATCATGGGCGGACACGACCACAATCATCAGTTGCACAAAACCGACGGCGGCGTGACCGTCGCGAAAGCAGATGCGAACGCAAAAACCGCGTATATTCATCGAATTAGCTTCGATAAACGTACCAAAAAAGCAAGTATCACTTCCACACTCGTCAATATCGACGAAAAAATAGCCGAAGACGCAGCCACAAAAGCCATCGCCGACAAATGGGAGGCGATAGCGCAAAAAAGTTTTATGGATTTGGGTTTCA
The DNA here is from genome assembly GCA_043778315.1 of Saprospiraceae bacterium. Taxonomy (GTDB): domain Bacteria; phylum Bacteroidota; class Bacteroidia; order Chitinophagales; family Saprospiraceae; genus JBEEMU01. The sequence continues at coordinate 15,140 of JAYWGJ010000201.1, forward strand.
ACCCCAAAGGACTCGTATATACTACCAAAGAACCGCTAGACGGACGCGAGCAAATCGTTCGTTCGCAGCCCGCTTTGTTGCCGCAGCTTATCGCAAAATCGATGCTAGCGGCTTCGCCTAATATGGACTGTGCGTTTTTTAACGGCGGCTCTATTCGCATCGACGACATACTACAAGGTGCTGTAAATGAGTACGATATAATCAGAACGCTGCCTTACGGCGGCAATATTGTGAACGTAGAAATACGCGGCAGCTTGCTCCGAAAAATACTGAATATCGGTACAAACCAAAATAAAGGAACGGGCGATTATTTGCAATACGCAGGCATTAATTTGGAGAAGAAAGATTGGACAATCAACGGCGCGAAGCTCGACGAAACGAAGCTATATAAAGTGGCGACGAACGATTATACGATGAGCGGAAAACTCAAAAACCTCGATTTTATCAAGGACGGAACGGACGGAATTGGTAAAATACAAACTTTTGCGAACGACAAAACCGACTTACGCCGCGACCTCCGCCTCGCTTTCATAGACTATTTGCGCGGACTGAAAAATTAATTTTTTATATTTATAATGATAAAAATACATAAAAACCATTCACTACAAAAATATTGCACCTTCGGTATAGCAGCGAAAGCGGCAGAATTGATTGTTATTAATCACACATCGGAACTGCAATCGCTGTTGCCGTTCACCAAAAAAATATTGATTTTGGGGGGCGGTAGCAATATGATATTCACTACCGATTGGGACGGAATAGTTTTGAAAAACGAAATCAGAGGTATAGAAATCGTTAGCGAAAACGATAATTATGTAGATATTGAGGTTGGCGCGGGTGAAAACTGGCATGATTTAGTGCTTTGGACAATCGAGAAAGGCTACGGCGGTTTGGAGAATTTATCGCTCATTCCTGGTACAGTCGGCGCGTCGCCGATACAAAATATTGGCGCGTATGGCGTAGAAGTGAAGGATTTAATCCAAAAAGTAACGGCTATTTCGTTAGAAAATGGCAATTTATGCTCATTTACTAATGCAGAATGTCGGTTCGGTTATCGCGAAAGCGTATTTAAACATGAATTAAAGGATAAATACTTTATTACGTCGGTTGTTTTTCGCCTGACGCAACCAAAATATCACGTTTTCAATACTAAATACGGCGATATACAAGCGTATTTAGTTAGAAATGGCTATAATGATACTAATTTAATACCAAAAGCGGTAAGTGACGCTGTTATCACGATACGACAAAGTAAGCTGCCCGACCCGAAAATATTAGGAAATTGTGGCTCGTTTTTCAAAAATCCTGAAATACCAAAATCGCACTATCAAAAATTACACGCCGCTCACACAACGCTACCCGCGTATCCCGTTGCCGACCCCGAAAAAGTAAAAATACCCGCAGGCTGGCTCATCGAGCAAGCAGGCTGGAAAGGCAGGCGTGTAGGCAATACGGGCAGTCATGCGCAGCAAGCCTTGGTTTTGGTGAACTACGGTAACGCGACGGGTGCGGAAGTCCGCGACTTAGCTTACGCAATTATCAAGGATATCCAACAAAAATTTGGAGTCACACTTTCGCCCGAAGTAAATATATTTTGACCAAAGTAAGTCATAAGTAAACTATAAAATTAAACAAACGTTTAACTTTATAGTCAAATAAAAAAACAAGCAAATGAAACATACAATTATTTTTTTATTATTTATCATTATAAATAATATCGCTTTCGCGCAACGTCCGACCGAGGGCAGACGCGACGGCGGCGACGCACCAAAAATCGGCGCAATCACGGGCAGCGTGATAGACGCAGCGACGAAGCAACCCGTCGAGTTTGCGAGCGTACAGATAGTTCGCGCCCGCGACTCGTCGATAGTAGGCGGCGCGCTGACCGACAAAATGGGCAAATTCAGCGTCGAACAACTGCCGTTTGGCAAATTTCAAGTCAAAATCGATTTTGTTGGTTACAAACAATACACGCGCACCGAACTCGTGCTAGTCAAACCGCCCGATAATATCCGCACTGATTTGGGCGAAATAAGCATTGGCGCAAGCCAAAACAGCCTCGACGCGGTGGTCGTGACTGCCGAAAGAGCGCAATTTGTGAATACTTTGGATAAAAAAGTGTTTACGGTGGGTAAAGACATTGTGAACCTCGGCGCGTCGGCGAGCGAACTGCTCAATAACGTCCCGTCGGTGACGGTCGATATCGACGGCGGCGTAGCGTTGCGCGGCAACGCGAACGTGACGATACTTGTTGATGGCAAGCAATCCGCCTTGATGGGGAGCAATAAAGCGGATATTTTGCGGCAGTTGCCTGCCAATAGCATCGAAAGTATAGAAGTAATCACGAGTCCGTCGGCGAAATACGACCCCGAAGGCGTGAGCGGCATTATAAATATTGTACTAAAAAAAGACAAGCAGCGCGGTTTTAACGGACAAGTACAGCTCGGAATTGGCACAAATGCCAAATATAACGGCTCTATTTCGCTCAATTATCGCACACCAAAATACAATCTTTTTGGTAATTATGGCTACCGCAACGACCGCCGCTACTTCAACGGCGCGTTTCAGCGCGATATATTTGAGCCGACAGCAACCAATCTGCGCTTCGCCGATAACAATATTAGCGACGGAATAGCAAAAAATCTTTCCCATAATGTGCGCGTCGGTATGGATATTTATTTGAATAAAACCAACACTTTGGGCTGGTCGGCTGGTGCAAATACTGGCGCACGACTGCGCGACGAATTGACTCAATATAATAATTACAACGGCGAACGACAGCTCTACAATTACACAGAGCGCACGAATGTCCAAAATAATTTGAATACGAGTTACGATGCGAATGTGAACTACAAAAAGCAGTTTGCAAAACCCAAACAAGACCTAACTGCCGACGTGACTTACTCGCAAAATATATCTGACGAGAGCGGCAATTTCACACCACGAATTACGCTTGTCAGAGGCGTACCTGCCAATATTCAAAACGAAGAAAAGCAATTTATTTTGACTGATTTTCGTATTTTGACGGTGCAAACGGACTATACACACCCGTTTTCGGACGGCGGAAAGCTCGAAGCGGGCGCGAAAGTCACTAATCGCAATATAAATACCGATTTGAAGTTTTATTTTGGTGATATATTGAGTAATCGGACTAATTCTTTTAATTATGATGAAAAAATAGGCGCGGCTTACGCAACTTATACTAATACCTTACCGTTTTTTAATAAAATTGGCTATCAAGTAGGCTTGCGCAATGAATATACGATGGTAAAAGGTACGCTCGCTAACTCGAGCATCGACCCGTTCACGAACCAATATTTTGGCTTGTTTCCAAGTGGAAATTTGGGCTATCACCTGACCGAAAACTCGGAGCTACGCGCTTCTTTTTCGCGGCGCATACGCCGACCGTCGCAAGAGGAAGTGAACCCGTTTCCAGACTACGACAGCCCCGTAGTGCTGCGCAAGGGCAACCCTGCGCTCAGTCCCGAGTTCACGAACGCCTACGAATTGAGTTACCTCAAAAACTGGAAAAAACACTCGCTTTCGCTCACCGCTTATTTTCGGCGCACCGAAAACCAAATACAGCGTTTAATCAGCATCGATACCGTTCAGCAAATCACGAACGTCACGTTTACCAATAATAAATACCGCGACAATTACGGCTTGGAGGCAATAGCCAAAAACGAAATTTTGAAGTGGTGGACGCTCACTTCTACGCTCAACGCGTACCAAAGTCAAGTCAATACAAGCGCGGCGAGCGGCAATATCAGCAATTCGGGGTTTGCGTACAGCGCACGGGTACAGAGCAATATGACGCTGCCCGCAGCCCTCACGCTGCAACTTACGGGCAACTACAACAGTCCGTTTATACTGCCGCAAGGCTATTTTATAGGTATGAATAGCTTAGATATTGGCATCAAAAAGGATTTTATGAAGGGTTTGCTCAACGTTGCGTTAAGCGTAAGCGATGTTTTTGATACGCAACGGTTTGAGGTGCATACACGCGGCTACAATTTTGACGCGCAGCTTGTGCCTAATTCGTATTTCACGCAAGATGCTTTGCGCAAACGCGAAACCCGCGTAGTGACGCTGAACGCGACTTACCGTTTTGGCAATATGAAAGCGGAAAACAGAACGCGCCGTCGCGCACAAGAGGGCGAAGGCGGCGGCGGAATGGACGGCGGCGGAATGTAAGGGTTTTAAACCCGTAAAGAATAATATACTCCTTACAGGTTTGCTAAAATACTCTATCAATCTTTTTTTATTTAGTTATAACAAAAAAAAACGGCAGCCGCTCCACCGCAGTGCGACGGAACGCTGTTCCGTCGATGTACCGCAGTGCGACGGAACGCTGTTCTGGCGATGTACACACCGAAACAGCGTTCCGGCGCACTTTCCAAAAAGTAGCGATGCGATAATGCTGTACCAATACTTTTTTCATATCTAATAAATTTTATATATCAATATCAAAAAACAAAATTATTAAAAATAATAAATTTACCAAATAAAAATTCAAAAAACACATTATTTTTAAAATAAAAAATTTCCAATTGTAAAAAAATGAATTGTTTTTTTTTGACAAAACTTATTACCTTGCCTACCAAAATGCGCCTACATTTGCGTTGTCACTAAAAGGAAACAGTCGCACCGCACCCGAAGCGTACGAGCGAGCGCAGCGCAACCCGACCGAAAGCGACACACGGCAGCCGTCGCGACCTGCCGTACAAACACATTTCCTAATACGCATATTGCTCGCGGTGCGCTAAGGCGCGGGCAGACAACTCAACCAATTTTTTTAATTGTTTTTATTATGAAATTTGAAAAATTAACAGACAGCAAATTTGCTAAATTTGAAGAAAGCAAAATCAATAACGTTGCTCGCATTTTTGGAGGTTTGGCTGGTCCAACTACTTCCGCAGGTGGATGTTGTGACTGGATTGACAGTGCAGGTGCTTATAAGGAAACCTGTGATAAAGGAAAACGCAATGATGGCTTTGCTTGTAACTAACTTGTAATATTCATTACAACAATTTTTTGTATAATAAGACAAGGTGTACAATCTGTTTAGTGATTTGTACACCTTGTTTTTTTTAACCTCTGTCCTATGAAAATAAATATCGCAACCCTATTTTTACTCATGTATTGCACTACTTTAACGGCTCAAAACATGGTAAAAAACGGTGGCTTTGAGCAACATAAACAACGAGAGTACTTCAGCTCTACTTGCGATACTAAGGTTTTAGACCTGAAGGATTGGTACGCTGCTAACTGCCACGCCATAGTTTGTGACAGTACTTATCACCCGCAAAATCAACGAGAAAAATCTTATGAAACGTGCAGACACGGCGGTTTCGCGCCATACCAAAATAATACCGCGATAGAAATGATGTTTTCGTATAGATGCTCGAACTCGGAAAAAACGTCGCAGGGTTTTGCGTCCTATTTATCTACCGATTTGGGGACTAATCTGGAAGTCGGTAAAATATACGAGGTCGGTTTTTGGATTTATGTTGTTAAAAACGAATATACTGATAGTTTAGCTGCGTCACATATAGGTTTTAAATTGAGTAAAAGTTTCAGTTTGAAAACGGACGGCAACTCTATGGCTTGGTTCGGAACAGCGTATAATGACGCGACTCCTGTATATAATCAATGGACATATATACGCAAATTAGTGCGTCCGCTATGTGGCGTTCGGTATTTGCACTTCGGAATTTTCAAGGAATTTAACTGGACATTAAAGGGCAATGACGAATTTATTAAAAACAAAGGAGGTTGGAAAATAAAGGAAAAAGAGTACTTTGACGACCATCTTTATTATTATATAGATGCCGTTTCGGTACAAGACGTGACAGCTACAACAGTTGTCAATAAAGCTACTGTTACAGATATTTATGCCAAATGTGTAGAACCCGAACCACCAAATAGTAAAGAAATTCCTATTTTTCCGACACAAGCAGCCTATTTTTCTACTAAAAGTAGTCTGTTAGACGTTAATGCTCAAAAGACATTAGACTCCGTAGCCGTGATTATTAAAAGAACTCCGCGAGCAGTTTTTGAAGTGATAGGGCATACCGATAATATTGGCGATAAGCACGAGCAATTAAGTTTAGACCGCGCAAAAGCAGCCGCTCACTACTTGACTACTAAACACAATGTCGCAAATTTTAGGTTCACGACACGCGGGTTAGGAACAAGTGATGCCAAAGGTAATAACGCTACCGAAACGGGACGTGCGATGAATCGGCGCGTAGAGATAACGCAAGCCACGCTCGATTTTGACAATTTTGCTTATCGCGCAGCAATAAAATATAGCCAAAATAAAAATATGGACTCTGCTTTTATTTTGCTCAACATTTGGCAGCGCGTAATAAATCCGCCGTCTTATTTGATTGTCGCCTACTTTGACCCGCGCCTGCAAGCACTACAAATAGATAAACCGCGTTGGAATTTATTTTATAAAAACGTCAAGCAATCGTATCAAAAACGTTTTGGCAGCAATGCTTTGTTGGCGTTCCGCCTAGACTCTTTGTATTGCGAAGACCAACGCTACCGAACCCTCGAAGAGGGCATTCAAAATATTGAGGGTATAGATAATGGAGATACTAAATTTACCTTTCCAATGATTGAAGCTAAAAAATGGCAAAGCGAAGATAGTTGTCATTTTGTTTGCCTGACGCAAATCATAAAAAAATACGGTTTTCCCAAAATATCAGAAGTGGGTAAGCGACAGGCAAGTACAGCTTTCTTTATCATTCAACATCAAAAAGAGGTGGCTGTTTTGGAGTTTTATCTGCCTATTATCAAAAAAACTTGCGAAGAAGGAGAGGCAGATTGGGGCAACTACGCGATGCTTTTTGATAGAATAGAGGTGTATAATAAACGCCCGCAACGGTATGGTACGCAGTTCAAAGCGTTGGGGAACAATACTTACGCGCTATTTCCTTTGCAAAATATAAACTTAGTGAACGAGTACAGAGCGCAATTAGATTTGCGACCTATACCCGACGAAACTTTAACTCGTATTTTAACCAATTATTGAAACTATATGATACTAATTATTTCGGAACAAATGGACGGCAGTACTACGCAGGTTACTAATTGGTTAAATCATTTTGGTGCAGCCTACTTTCGAGTAGATAAAGAAGATGTTTATAAAATTAGAAATATTATTATCTCTAATAATAATTTTGAGTTTCAGGTGCAGTTTAGTGATAGACCCGTCTTAAATTTAAATGAAATACGAGCGGTCTGGCATCGTCGAGGTTGGTTAAGTCTAGATATGTTATCACTTGACAATTGGGCAAATAGTGATTTGATTAGAGATACAAAGCGACACCTTTTACAGGAAAAAAATGTTCTTGTCGACTTTTTTGATTTTATACTTAAAGAAAAGCCACATATTGGGCGTGGAAAACTAGGGCAAATAAATAAACTAATCGTATTACAAAAAGCTGCTGCACTTGGTTTAAGTATTCCATTCACTCAAATTACTACAAAGTCTAAAAATATTCAGGTAGAGGAAAATATAATAACTAAAAGTATTTCTGAAAACTATAATGTTAGTACAGATGGAGTGGACTATACTTCTTATACAGAATCAATTGATAAAAAAGACTTGAAAAGCGATTTTTTTCCAACTCTTTTTCAAGTGAAAGAGCATAAAGAGGCAGATATTCGTACTTTTTATTTGTGTGGAAAATTCTACTCTATGGCTATTTTATCACAAAAAAATAAACAGACAGAAGTAGATTTTAGGAAGTATTTGCGAGCAGAGCAAGGACTAACAAGATATGTACCATTTAAACTACCTACTATTATAGAAGATAAGGTACGGCTTTTGATGGCAGATTTAGAGTTGGAAACAGGGTCAATTGATTTTATCTTAAACAGTAAAGGTGATTTTACTTTTTTAGAAATAAACCCTGTTGGACAATTTGCAATGACATCTTATCCTTGTAATTATAATATAGAGCGTGATATTGCCAAAAAACTAATCAATCTATCCACTATTTAATTCTTATTTTTATAAAAAACATGATTAAACTTGTTACAGAATATCCCGAAATATTAAAAGAGGACCGGCTGCCTGCCAGTATTTATCTCGCACAACAGTATTCCTCTGCCACTATCAATACCGATGAAAAAACGAATGAAGAAGAAGACGAGGATATGTATATTTTACAAAATAAAGGTAGTGTTTCCAAAATTTTAATTACAGCATACCTAAGCAAGCCAATTTCAAAAATTATAAACTTTAAATAAATGACACCGTTATTAATAGATGAAGTTCGTCCCTTCCAACTACATTCAACCTGCCAAGTAGTTAGCGGTGCGCAACGCTCGCTTATTGTAGATATTTACAAGGGTGAATCTCATTTAATACCAAATATTCTCGCTAATATACTGAGAAATAGCGCAGGAAAAACTATTGCGGAAATCATGAAAGAATATGCTAATAGCACAGAAGATAAAGAAATACTTGCAGAGTATATTGCTTTTCTATATGAAAATGATATTATACTGTTCTCTAATAAGCTCGAATGTTATACAAATCTGTCTTTGCACTTCGACACTCCTGATATTATTACAAATGCAATAGTTGATGTACGAAATTTTAGTACATATAGACTAGGAAATATATTCCTGAAATTTCAAATATTAAATATTCGCTATATTCAAGTTAGATTCTTAGAACAAGTAACTGTCAAAAATATACAAGCCATATTGTCACTATTAAGTAGTCGGGTTGAAGCACTTGAAATTATTTTACCATATAACGAAAAAGAGTTGGAAGAGTTACTGTATTTATTTAGTAGTGATGTAAGACTACAAGCAGTCGTATTATATGGTGGTAATTCAGATGAAATTATGAAAATATCAAATAATAGCAGAAAGGTAATTGTAACAACTAATCAGATTAATAGCGTCGCGCATTGTGGTAATATTTCCAAACATTATTTTTCTGTAAGTAGAGATACTTTCACCGAGTCGCAGCAGCACAATACCTGCCTGAACCGCAAAATCAGTATTGACGCAGATGGTTATATCAAAAACTGCCCGAGTATGGCGCATCATTTTGGTCATATTAGTGATACGCGGCTCGAGGACGTAGTACAAAACCCCGAGTTCACAAAATACTGGTATATTCACAAAGACCAAATCAGTGTATGCCGCGACTGCGAGTTTCGACACATCTGCACAGATTGCCGTGCCTATATAGAAGACCCTACCGACCTGCACAGCAAGCCGCTCAAATGCGGCTACAATCCCTACACCTGTGAATGGGAAGAATGGAGTACGAACCCTTTGAAGCAAAAAGCTATCGAGGCGTATGGACTGCAAGAGGTTGCCTTGTCCTCTCGTACCGATAACAAAACAAAATAACCTCCCATGCCTTTTCAGCACTACCCGCAGCGCGACGCGATGGACTGCGGACCCACCTGCTTGCGCATGGTGGCGCGGCACTACGGGCGGCTGTACGCGCTGCCGCTCCTGCGCGAGTGGTGCTATATAGACCGCGAAGGCGTATCGCTTTCGGGCATCAGCGAAGCGGCGGAGCGCGTCGGGCTGCGTACCTTAGCGGTGCGCGTGGACTACGATAAACTGCACGAAGACGCGCCCTTGCCCTGCATCGCGCACTGGAATCAGAACCATTTTGTGGTGGTGTACAAGGCGACGTGGCGGCACGTTTGGGTGGCAGACCCTGCGGCGGGCAAGTTTAAGCTCACCCGCGCCGAGTTCGAAAAGAGCTGGTCGGTAGGTGCGGATATTGTGATAGATGCGGCAGCAGATGCCGCGCCGTTCACTGCCCGCAAAGGCGGTATTTTATTGCTTTTAGAGCCTACGCCCGATTTTTATAAAGATAGCGACGACGACAGCAGCGCGTCCCCGACCGAGCAGTCGGGTGCGTTTTTGTGGCAATACCTGCGCCCGCATACGCGCCTGATAGCGCAGTTAGCGGTCGGATTGTTGGTCGGTAGCGGCTTGCAATTGCTGTTTCCTATCTCACGCAAGCGGTGGTAGATGTGGGCATCGAGAACCAAGATATTGCTTTTATCTACTTGGTTTTGCTTGCGCAAACCATGCTTTTTTTGGCGCAACTGACCGTAGAGTTTTTGCGGGCGTGGATATTGCTGCACATCAGCACGCGCATCAATATCGCGCTCATCTCCAATTTTCTACTCAAATTATTGCAGTTGCCTATCGGTTTTTTTGAAAGCAAAACGACGGGCGACCTCATGCAGCGCATCGGCGACCATCACCGCATCGAGCAGTTTCTGACGGGGCAGTCGCTCAGTACGCTTTTTTCGCTGTTCAACTTCGTTGTTTTCGGCGCGGTGATACTGTTTTATAGTCCTACCATTTTTGTATTGGTGCTGACTACCAACGTGTTGTACGGCTTGTGGGTTTGGGGTTTTATGCGGCAACGCAAAATATTAGATTATAAACGGTTCAACCTGCAAGCGCAAAACAACGGACAAATCATGGAGTTGCTCGGCGGCGTACAAGAGCTAAAATTAGCGAACGCGGAGCGGCAAAAACGCTGGGAATGGGAGCGCGTACAAGTAAAGTTGTTTCGCACGAGCGTAAAAGGCATGGGTTTGGAGCAGTTGCAGCAAGTAGGCGGTACGCTATTGCAGCAAGGCAAAGATGTGATTATCACTTTTATTGCCGCGAAAGCGGTCATCGATGGGCAGTTGTCGCTCGGTATGATGTTGGCGTTGCAATATATTGTAGGGCAACTCAACGCGCCGCTCATGCAGTTTATTGGTTTTATGCGCGCCGCGCAAGATGCCAAAATCAGCCTCGAACGCTTAGGCGAAATACACTCGTTGCCTGCCGAAAACAAGCGCGCCGAAGGCAGCAGCAATAGTTTACTTTGGGCAGAAGCCGCCGATATAGAGCTTGTAAACCTGTCGTTTAGGTACGGCAGTCTTAGCTCGCCGCTTGTGCTGTCCGACCTGTCGCTCACTATCCCTGCGGGCAAAACGACGGCTATTGTAGGCACGTCGGGGAGCGGCAAAACCACACTGCTCAAATTATTGCTGCGGTTTTATCCGCCTACGAGCGGCGATATTCGCTTAGGCGCGAACGGGTCGTTGTCGCAAACCGACCATTATGCGTGGCGCGCCCGTTGCGGCGTAGTGATGCAAGAAGGTTTTATATTTTCGGATACGATAGCGCGCAATATCGCGCTCGGCGACGACGACCAAATAGACTACATGCGGCTGCATGAAGCGGCGCGTATCGCGAATATTGACGAGTTTGTCGCCGACCTGCCGTTAGGTTATCAGAGCAAAATAGGCGGCGACGGCTTAGGCATCAGTGGCGGACAAAAGCAACGGCTGCTGATAGCTCGAGCGGTGTACAAGCAGCCTGAATACATTTTTTTTGATGAAGCGACAAGCAGCTTAGACGCTAATAATGAACGACTTATCATGCAAAACCTCTCAGCGTTTAACACAGGACGAACCGTTGTAGTCGTCGCGCATCGCCTTAGTACCGTCCGCAACGCCGACCAAATCATCGTTTTGGAACGCGGCAAAGTGATAGAGCAAGGTACGCACGCACAGCTCTCCGCGCTACGCGGCGCGTATTACGGCTTAGTCAAAAATCAGTTGGAATTGGGTAATTGAGGGTTGAGTATATTTATTTTACTAATGTGTTTATTTTACCAACTCAAAATCCAAAATGAACTTAAATTGCAGTAAAATAGCCAAAATTTGGGTTAAACGGTGACCGTCGGTCGCGTCATAAGCGGAGCTAATCGTATATTTTTTATCACTCATCACCATAAAATACCAATTTCGTCCGATGATGTACGCACCGTAAATAGGAATATGCGTTTTTTGTACGCTTTGCGCAATAAGCATACCGAGCAACACTTGTGCGGTAGGGTCGTCTGCGTGTTTTTTGTCGCGTTTGTATTCGTGGAAACAAAAATACGGATTTCGCGCAAGCTCACCAATACCGTGCGCAATCATAAAATCGGATTTTGTTTTTAGCGCAACGCCTTCATACACACCTGTTATTTCTTTTTCGTAGTACGACCGATATTGTTTTTCTTCGTTATAATAATCGACCATTAGTAAAATAGGCGAAATAAAGTTCATTTTTAAATCTTCTTCGTTCCAAAAATCGACGTACCTAAACAGCCGTGCGCGCAGCGACTCGAGCTGCTCGGAGGCATACGCAGGTAGCGCGTACACTTTTTGGTCTGCTCGCAGCCAAGCGTTTAATAATTGACTTTCGCCAAATTCCCGTTTGAGGTTAAAGGTTTCCATCAATAAACCCTCCGTCCATTGTATTTTTTTTTCGCGCAGCATAAAAATATATTTTTTTCAGTTATTTAAACACAAAAATACTACTTTTATACCAATAAATCAGTACAAAATGCCACAAATCCACTCCGAAGAAATACAAGATTTGCTCGGCGCGCCGCCGATGTGGATAACTCGATATGGCATCAGCATATTGGGCGTGTTGCTATTGGCTACGTTTTCGGTGGCGTGGATAGTGCAATATCCCGACGTGGTAAAAGCACCGATAGTGCTTACCGCAACGAACGCGCCGATACGCATGGCGGGCAAAACAAACGGCAGATTAGCGCGGCTGACGGTTGCCGACGGCGCGGCGGTAGCGCAAGGCGAACTACTCGCCGCCTTGCAAAGTAGCGCGAATATCGATGACGTATTGCACTTAGAGCAAGACTTGCAGCGTTTTGCCAACAATGATTTCAGTGCGGCTTACGCCAATAAAAATATTGGGCAACAGCCACGACAAATCGGCGAACTGCAAGCCGCGTACTCTGAATTTACCGCCGCCTTAGACGGCTTATTATTTTTCAAAAATAATAACCTTTCGCCCGCGCAAATCGCTAATATTAAGACTCAAATCGCGCATTACGCCGACCTCGCTACCGCGTTGCGTAAGCAAATAAGTACCCTTCACGAAGAAGTAGCCTTAGCAAAACGCAATTACGACCGCAACCGTAATTTACTGCCCGAAGGCGTAGTGAGTAGTTTGGACGTGGAGCAAAAACAGACCGTTTACTTGCAATATCAGCGACAGGAAGAGCAGTTGAGTGCGCAAATCATCAATTACGATATTAGCACCGCGCAGTTAGAGGCGCAAATATTCACCGCCGACCACGCGGCTGCCGACGCAAGTAGTAGCCGAACGATTGCTTTGCGCGAAGCCGTGCGCAAGCTGCAAGCGGCTGTTTTGGCATGGAAAGAAACGTATTTATTGTACGCCGTCACTTCGGGTGCGGTGAGTTTTAGCGCGCCGCTTAGTATCGGGCAGCCGATAGAAGCTGGCAAACCGCTTTTTACGCTCGTACCTGCAATGCAAGCGGTCGTCGGGCGCGTTCGGCTGCCGCCTGCGCGGTCGGGTAAGGTGCGCGAAGGACAATTAGTGCATATCAAATTAGACAATTATCCGTTTCGGGAATACGGCGCGTTGAGCGGCACGGTGAGCAAAATCAGCTTAGTAGTCGTCGATTCCAATTACCTGCTGCAAGTGCAACTTCTCGACGACTTGCACACTACTCGACAGCAAACGCTACCGTTTAAAAACGATATGCGCGGCACTGCCGAAATCGTCACGCGTCCGCGCCGCTTGCTCGAGCGGCTCTGGGACAGGCTGCGCGTGTAAATATGTGAAATTCAAAACAAAAAAAACGGCAGCCGCTCCAATGGAACGACTGCCGTTTTATTATAACTAAAACTAATAAAATTATTTTGTTACTACGAAACGTGCAGTTTGCACACCTTTATCGGTAGTGATTTTGATGCTGTAAGTACCTGCTGCCAAGTCTTTGGTATCGTAAGCGAACAAGTCTTCGCTCAA
>JAYWGJ010000202.1:0-6549 GCA_043778315.1 Saprospiraceae bacterium
GCTTTTAACTACGACCGTCGCGAGTCGGTGTTAGATTATTTGAGCGATACCGAAATGGCGGCGTTTGGCACAAAACAAGTAAACGTACTAAAACCGAACGCGAATACCAATTTTGTCGAACTCGTCGGCGAACGGTCACGCGGCATCGTACTATGGAAATGGTGCGTCATATTTGTCCTCCTGTTTTTATTAGCGGAAAGCCTTTTATTGCGTTTTTGGAAAAAATAATTGCTTTGGCTTTCGCCAAAAAAGAAAAAATAGCTGCAAATGAATCTTTTTATACAAGCCGCTACCCTACTCGCACCGTCGTCCGCGCTGCATTTATGCAGCGTCGATGTGCATATTTTGGACGGCGTAATACGGCAAATCGCTGCGCAACTCAGTCCGCCCGATAGCGCGCACCGCATCGACGCGACGGGCAAATACTTGTCGGCTGGTTTTATGGATTTATGCGCTTTTTCGGGCGAACCCGGGTTTGAGCATCGCGAAGACCTGCACAGCCTCGCAGCAGCAGCAGCAGCAGGTGGCTTTACGGCTATTGCGGTCATGCCGAATACGCAGCCCGTCACACAATCCAAAGCCGATATTACTTATATTTTGAACAAAACGGCAGCCGAATTGGTCAGTTTTATGCCCATCGGGGCAATCACAAAAGACTGCGACGGAAAGGTTTTGACCGAAATTTATGATATGCAACGCGCTGGCGCGGTCGCTTTTTCGGACGGACACGCGCCGCTTCAAAACGGCGGTATGCTGCTCCGCGCCTTGCAATATGTGTTGCCGTTCGGCGGTTTAGTCATCAATATGCCGCACGACGATACGCTCATCGGCGGTCGCGGACAGATGCACGAAGGGGTACAAAGTACGTTGCTCGGTATGCGCGGCGCGCCTGCAATTGCAGAGGAATTGATGGTGCAACGCGACCTTTATTTATTACAATACACCCATTCGCGGCTACACCTGCACGGCATTTCTACGGCGGGCAGTGTCGCACTCGTGCGCCAAGCTAAACAAAACGGTTTGCGCGTAACTACTTCTATATCAGCTATTAACCTCGCTTTTGACGATACTGTTTTGAATGATTTTGATAGTGCTTACAAGGTATTTCCGCATTTGCGCGAAGCAACAGATATAGCCGCGCTCCGCGACGGACTGCGCGACGGAACGATAGACGGCATCGCCTCCAATCATACGCCATTAGAAGACGATTGCAAAAAGTTGGAGTATCAATATGCCAATTTTGGCGCAATTGGTTTGGAGACCACTTTTGCGGTAGCGAACGAGTATAGTGGCTTGACCGCCAACGAGTTATCGGAGCGATTAGCTTACGCGCCACGTCGAATATTAGGCATCCCCGAACCCGATTTTGTAGTAAATGCAGTTGCCGATTTTGTGCTTTTCGATACCGATACCGAGTATGTATTGCGCGAAAGCGGTATTTATTCCAAATCAAAAAATACACCTTTTCTGGATAAAAAACTGAAAGGTAAGGTTTGGGCGACAGGCGCGAAGGGCAAAACGTGGCTGAATAAGGATTTTTAATTCCAAAATAATATTCAAATTACTATAAAAAAATCTTAAAAAAGCCTACCTTTGCGCCAAAATTAGCATATAGAGTTTAATAATTACAACCAAAAAAGGTATGAATTTAGTAGTATTATCCCCTGAGCAAGAGGTTTTTGTAGGCGAAGTGAGTTCGGTGCGCGTACCAGGTACAAGCGGCTCGTTCGAAATTTTGAACCATCACGCTGCCTTAGTATCGTCGCTCAAAGCGGGCGAAGTGCGCATCATAGACGCTACGGGTAATCGCACAACCTACCAAATAGAGGGTGGCTTTATCGAGGTATTGAACAATAAAGTAAGCGTATTGGTACAAGGCGTACAATAAAATCTTGTAATAATAGCTATGCAAATACGCGACCTTCTTCGCTTCCTCGACCGCCTCGCTCCGCGTAGCTATCAGGAGTCTTACGATAATTCGGGGCTGCTTGTGGGCAGTCTTGCGGCGGAGATAGCGGGCGTTTTGGTCTGTTTAGACAGCTTGGAAACGGTCATAGACGAGGCTATTTCGTTGGGTTGCAACGTCGTTTTGGCGCATCACCCCATCATTTTTGGAGGTTTGAAATCGCTAACAGGACGCAATTATGTGGAGCGGACGGTGCTAAAAGCCATCAAAAACGATATTGCGATTGTCGCTATTCACACCAATTTGGATAATATGCAAACGGGCGTGAATGCGCGTATTTGCGCGAAAATTGGTTTGCAAAACTGCCATATCTTAGCTCCTAAACGCGGCATAATCAAGCAGTTGAGTACTTACGCGCCTGTTTTGGAGGCGGAAAAAGTACGCGCCGCGCTGTTTGCAGCAGGTGCAGGCGTGATGGGTAATTACAGCAAAACGAGTTTTAATACGCTCGGTACAGGTACGTTTATGGGCAATGACGCAAGCAATGGATTTGTGGGCGAACCGAACAAATTGCATCGCGAAGCGGAGATAAAAATAGAGATGATTTTTGAGGCGCACCAAGAAAACGCCGTCCTCAAAGCCCTACACGCCGCGCACCCTTACGAGGAAGTAGCGTATAATGTGCTGAGTTTGGGCAACCTACATAAAGGCATCGGCGCAGGTATGATAGGCGAATTAGCAACGCCCTTGAGCGAGGTGGATTTTATGCAACTCCTTAAAAATCAGATGAATGTGAGCTGTGTACGGCACACTACTTTATTGGGTAAACCAATAAAAAAAGTGGCAGTTTGTGGTGGTTCAGGTTCGTTTTTGTTGCGTAATGCAATCGGTAGCGGCGCGGACGCGTTCGTAACCGCCGACTTCAAATACCACGAGTTTTTTGATGCCGAACAGCATTTGCTTATCGCCGACATCGGGCATTACGAAAGCGAACAGTTCACGATTGATTTATTGGCAGAAAGTCTGGAAGCCGAATTTAGTACGCTAAAAGTACTAAAAACAAGTATCAACACAAATTCTACACATTATTTTTAGTAATAAAAAGAAAATTTTTTGTACCTTTGCGGGTCGAAAATAAAATCGATTGCATTCTATCTCACTATTGGCTTATCGTTAAAAAATATAAAAATATCATGGCAGCAGAAGAATTGACGGTAGCCCAGAAGCTACAAGCCTTATTCGAGTTACAAAAAATTGACTCAAAAATCAATGAAATTCAGGTGCTACAAGGCGAATTGCCGATAGAACTGAAAGACCTTTCCGACGAAATGGAGGGACTCACTACCCGTATGAAAAACCATACCGACGCGATAAAAGGATTCGAGGCGGACATTTCGCGCTTCAAAGCGAACGCGAAAGATTGCGATATGTTGGTAGGAAAATACACTAAACAGCAAGAAAATGTGAAGAACGACCGCGAGTTTCAAGCATTGGCAAAAGAAATAGAAGACCAAAAGCTGGAAATTCAGATTTGCGATAAAAAGCAAAAAGAGATAAAACTCAAAATAGCGGAGCGCAACGTACAACTCGAGGCAACGAAAGTCCGCATGGAGCTTAAAGTAGCCGAACACGCGAACAAAAAGGTGGAACTCGAGCGCATCATCAAAGAAACGGAGGCGGAGCAAAAAGAGATAGAAGCACGTTCGGAAGTGGCACGCGAGAACATCGAGGAGCGGCTATTAGTGGCTTACGACAAAATCCGCGCGGCTTACCGCAACAGTTTGGCGGTAGTCAAAGTGTCGCGCAACGCTTGCGGCGGTTGCTTTTCCAAAATTCCTACACAAACACAAACCGCTATTGCACAACGTACAAAAATCATCGTTTGCGAAAACTGCGGGCGCATTTTGGTCGACGACAATATAGATGTAGAAATAGAGGCAATAATAGAGGCATAAATAGCTGAAATAAAATAAGTTTATTTTCGGAATTATATACTTGTTGGCTAAGCCCGAAGCCTATGAGGTTTTAAAAAACCTTATAGGTTTGACTATTAATTGTTTATATAATAAAATATTTTTAATATAATAAATTTAGCCAACTAACATATAATTCCGTTTATTTTTAACAAAAAAAGGTTGCACAACTCAGTTGCGCCACCTTTTTTTGTCCTTTTTATTACCTTATTAGTACTATTTAGCTACATCGCCACTGCAGCTCACGTCGTGACTACTCGCTCCTGACATAAAAACATGGCGCGAAAAGCGAACAGAATTGCCAAACGGCGCGTTAATACTCGGCACATAAGTAGCCGCCGTGATGTCGCCGTTTTTGAAAAATCCTAAACCCGACGAAATCTCCATACAGTTTTCTATTGGCATGTGTACATGGATAGCGGCGCGTTTATTCACATCGAGCAAACCTCTAAAATGCGATGCGTTCGGGTAATAATTCATCAAAATACTAAACCGAAGGCGGTTTTTAGTGCTATTGATGAGCTGCACAGTGTAGCTCGGCTGCCAGTTTTTACCCACTTTGGTCATCTGTTTGAAGTCTGCACCGAGCGAAGCCTCTACTTTCCCACCCGTAGGCGTTCCATTAGCTACATTTTCGGTGAACATACGCGGATTATACTCCAATTCCACCTCCAAACTGCTCAAATAGTTGCCCGTTCGTCCTTGCAACTGCACGCCACGCACCATAATATCGTAATCAACATAGCCGTTCGCTACTTTTTTGTTCTCCAAGGTAACAAAAACAGTATCTAACTTGTCCATACTGATACCTTTTTTGTTCACTTGCGCGACAATCATTGTGGGTGCGATAAAATAAATTAAGGCAAAAATAATTGGGGAAAAATTTTTCATTTTGATTTTTTGTTTAAATATAAATTGAAATTGTAGGCAATAATTAGACCTCAGATTTTAGCTATAAAGTCCATTACTCCTACCGTTAAATAGAAAAAATTAATATACAGAATATCGTAAATTACAAATACCAATCTACTTTTTTATCAAGCGGTACGCGAACCGCATTTTGTGGTGGTTGGGAGTGAAAACCAACGTAAAAAAAACCCAAAAATAGTTCATTTTTTTGTAAAAAAAATAATTTTTTTGTAGGTTCTTCCTTAAACGTCGGAAAACCTGTACTCCAATACGCGCCTAAGCACAATCCGTGTGCCATTAACCACATATTTTGCACCGCGCACGCCACCGCCCATTCCTCTTCGGGCTGCGGAACTAAGCCGCTCGCCTCCATAACGATAGCAATAACACAAGCCGCCGCTTGCATATTATAGCCTATTTTAGTGTGTTTTTTTTGCGAAAACGCATCGATTGAGGTATGTTCGGTATATAATTTTTGCAGTTCTACGCCCAAATTCGTTTTGCTCTCGCCAACAAAAACCTTAAACCGCCAAGGCTCAGTGCGCTTGTGATTAGGCGCGGCGACAGCCGAAGTAAGTAAAAGCTCGATAGTTTTGCGCGATAAATCGCCATTCTGAATATACGATTTTGGAAATACCGACCTCCGCGTTTGTATATTTTCATACAAAACCTCCACATTAGGCTGCGCCCACAACTCCGCTATCAGTCGCGGATAATGGTATTGCTCCAAGGCTTGCACCCGTGCCGCCAACATTTCGGGCGTGTCGTCGGGCAGTACGGGGCATTTTGCTTGCCGCAATACCGCGCCATCATCGTACACTGCGTTCACTGCGTGTATCGTCATGCCCGTTTCGGTCGCGTTACTATCAACGACCGACGCGTGTACCCGACCGCCGTACATTCCTTTTCCGCCAAAGGCAGGCAACAAAGACGGGTGAATATTTGTTATTCGTCCTGTGAAAGCAAGGACTAAATCAGTTGGCACAAGCCGCAAAAAACCCGCTAACGCAATACAGTCAATTTTTTTTTCGGTCACTTTTGTCAATAAAAAACCATCGGTAGCGACCTCCGCGTCCGTCAATAATAGTGCCTCAATGTCGTGCTGCGCCGCAATATCCACTACGCCTGCCGCTTTGCGATTGCAGACAATTAACGCAACCTCGAGCGAATAGTACGATTTTAAATATTGTATAATGGCTTCAGCGGTACTACCCGCGCCAGATGCGAAAATTGCTATACGTTTCATTTTATATGTGTATTATATTGATAATAAGTATATTATACATATTTTTTTATGTAAATATAAATAATATTTTTTTTAGCCTAATGTTTTTATTCTAGTTCTCTAATTTTTCATAAAATAAAGCCAAATTTGTGGCTTAACCTAATAAATTCGCTAATTTATTTTTTTTAAAAGATACAATAATTATGCACAAACGATGGATTTTACAGCCCGTCGATGAAAACATCGTCCAACAACTCACCCAGGACCTAAACGTTAATGCGGTTTTGTGCCGCTTGATAGCACTGCGCGGCATCAATACTTTCGATGCAGCAAAGCGGTTTTTTCGTCCTGCACTATCGGAGCTGCACGACCCATTTTTGATGCACGACATGGATAAAGCGGTGTCACGGCTCGAGGCGGCTATTGCCCAACAAGAACGCGTGCTGCTTTACGGCGACTACGATGTAGATGGCACTACGTCCGTCGCGCTCATGCACGGATGCTTAGAAAATCACCTCGAAAACCTCGATATTTAC
>JAYWGJ010000203.1:0-28675 GCA_043778315.1 Saprospiraceae bacterium
CCTGACGCGCTCCGACAGGTTCGAAATTGGCGCAGCTACCGAAATACTAACCGCAATGATAGCCGCAAAACTCGTCGAGCAGGGCAGAATATCGTGGAGTAGCAAAGCGGAGGACGTACTCGGTTTACGCAATACGCTTCGCGAAGAGTATAAAAATGTAACACTTAATGACCTGCTAATCAATAAGATAGCCTTGCCCGAATTTATAAATAAAAAAAATATTGAGGACGCTGTAACTTTCCGACAAGGCAATGCGATAGATAATAGAAAGGCGTTTGCCAATCATCTGTTGCGCTCCGATACGGTGCAAAGAGCGATGCCGCAAAGCGGACGATATTACAATAATGCGGCGTATGCCGTAGCAAATGCGATGCTCGAGAAAGTGAGCGGCGACCTGTGGGAAAACCTGTGTAGTGAGCTTATAAATAAACCATTACATATAGATATTTCTACTATAATAAACGAAAAAACGAACACACATATTTTTGATGCGGCAAGTAATACTTGGAAAGCAGAACCTTACGATAAAGGCGCAACGGTTTTGATGCCCGCAAACGGCGCGGTAGCGGATTTGGGCGATTTGGCGCGTTTGGCGCAAGAGCATTTGCGCGCAGCACGCGGCGAAAAAACGGTTTTTGGTACAAAAAGCCTTAAATTTTTGCATACCGCAACGGAGCGAAGTTTGAGCTACGGCTGGGCAAAACAGATAGATAATAAGAAAGAAATTGCGCTGTTGTCGCATGACACAAAAGGGCGCAGCGCGAATATCCTGATTTTTTATCCGAAACGTAATTTGGGTTTTGCTATAATCGTCAATGCCGAAAATACGACCGATTATAAAACAAGTAAAGCGGTTTTGAATTTATTAAATCGCTTGAAAACAGAATATATAATTGATTGATAATTGATTCATAACAATCAAAAAATGATTAATATACATAATTACGAGGCATACGTTCTCGACTACATAGAAGGTAATTTGCCCGATGCAACGCGCATCGAGATGGAGATTTTTTTGCAAAAAAATAAACAAATTTGTGACGAGGTAAATGAGTTGAAAATATTGGTTTTGGAGGCGGACGAAAGGCTAATTTTTAGTGATAAAACTAAACTTTTGCGCGAGCAAAAAATAGTTAGTTTGCCTGTAAAAAGATGGGCGCAAGTAGCGGCGGCCGTACTTGTACTCGGAGTCACAATATTTGCGATTTATCCTACTATTTTGGTTACTCAAAATCGTTTAGCGATAAGCGAAAAAGTAAACTTAATAACTACTAATTCAAACGCAGAAAATACGTCTAAAAAAGAGGCATCTGAAATTGCAAATTTGACTATTGAAATTGCAAAAAATAGTACACAAAATAGTACACAAAATACAACTAATCAATTAGTTATAGCTAATTCGTTAGCTACAAAAAAAATGCGCAATAATACGGTTGGCGGCGATGGTGTTATGGCAAATCAAACGAGAGGAAAAAGTGTTGCGGATAGCAAAAATAGTGGCAATAAAGCAGTAGAAAATATTGTGAATACTGATGTCAATAAGACCCAAAATAGTCCGAATAACACTGTCACAGAATTTGTGACAATAGTACTGCCTATTTTGTGCAACTCGGAAGCCTCTATCGCTTTACTTGAAGACGCACATATTACCGATTTCTATTTTGATAACGCCGCCGCCGTTAGCCAAAATAAACTGTTTTTGAGTACAGAAAACGTAGCGAGTGCGGTTGTATCGCACCGCACCAAAAAGCAATCTATTTGGCGGGTGTTAATCCCGGAAATCACCGCCGAAGCCGATAAAAATGGTACCGCGTTTGCCGCAGACGCATTTCGTCCTTCTGTATTCAAATAAAAAAAATATTAGCCTGAATTATTCATTTACAATACTTTACGTCAATTTTATTGATGTGAAATAATCAGTTTTTTGCCAAATTTTCAAATTAGTTATAATCAGTTAATATTCAATTCTTCAATTCTAAAATCATTTTAAAATCATAAAATCATGAAAAAAATAGTAATCTTATGTAGCTGTTTAGTAGCAGTTTTAGCCAATGTGATAGCACAAGGTACACCTCCGCCACCGCCGCCAGCACCACCAAAAGTATCGGATATGCCACCGCCTCCGCCACTTCCGCCATTACCGCCTGCGGCGAAGGTACGCACCAAAAAAATAGAGATAATAGTAGATACAGACGGCAAAACAAAAACCACTAAAAAAGATGCGGATATTAAGGTAGGTGATACCAAAATTATCGTTCGCCGCCGTACCGATAAAGACGGCGATAGCGATGTACAAGTTGGCGATAGAAAAATCATTATTCGTGACAAAAAAGGAATCGGTTCGGATAGTTTGCCGAGCGGTAAACAAGAAGAGAAGGTTGTCGTTATCCGTAAAAAAGTAAAAAAAGACGGCAAAACCGAAGAAATTATTATTAACCCTGATGCTGCCGAAAGTATGGCGAACGACCTTGCGCGACAGGCGATACGGATAGCACGCGAAAGTATAGATAAGGCGTTGAAGTCGGTAGATATACGGATTGATGATGCCAAAGACCGCCGCAAAAGAGCAGACGGTAATCCGAAACTACAAGGCGATATTGACGGCGAGTTGCGCAATTTGGATATGGAGCGCAGCGAAATGTCGCATCAATTGGACAAAATCGGTGCAGAAATGGATAAAATCGGGATTGATATGGATAAAAAAGGTGCGGAAATGGATAAACTTAGTGTAGAAATGGACAAAAAAGCAGCAGAGATGGATAAAATAAGTGGCAAAATTGATGCTGCCGAAGCTGCAGCCGAAGCCGCCGAAGAAGTTGCGGAAGCCGCAAGAGAGGCAGTGGAAGATGCGGCTGAGGCGGTACGAGATGCTACCGAAGATATTTCTATATCAATTTCGCCCGAGGCAAAAAAGCACTGCAATCCGAAAGTGAAAACGCGCTTTTTGCTTTTCGATTTTGGCATAAATGGCTTGATGCAAAATGGTAGTTTGAATCTTACGGGTGCGGCTTCGCCGCTCGAGATGAACTACGGCAAGTCACTAAATTACCAATTGGGTGTAATTCGTCAGCGCGTTCCGCTCGAGAAAAGCGGTACACTTAACTTTATGTGGGGCTTAGGTTTCGAGTTTAATAACCTCGAGTTTAGCAAAGCCGTGTCGCTCCCGAAAGACGTAGATGCGATGCCCGAACTCACCGTTTCGCCTACCGTCAGCTACGGCAAAAACCGCTTATATACGTCTTGGGTCACCGCACCACTCTTGTTAAATATAGAAACTCGCCCTTGTAAAGCCAAAAAATCGTTTCGCGCAAGCGCGGGTGTTTTTGGTGGCTTGATGCTTGCATCACTGATGGATCAATGCACTTCGGAGAATAATAAAAGTACTAAAACCGAAAACGGCTATCAATTAAACAAGGTGAAATATGGTTTTCAGGCGCAAATAGGTACGGGTCCGATAAACTTGGTAGCGCAATATGTTATGTCACCAATGTTTAAAGAGGGTAGCGGTTTACCTATCCTTAATAGCTTTAATTTGGGCGTAAGCATCGTGCCATTTTAACTGATTTTATTGCAAAATATAGACAGAATAAGTGGATGTTTTAAATTAGTTTGCATTATCGGGAACGATAAAAATAGTTAAAACGTAGTGAAATATGTATGTCGCTAATAAAAAGTACTTTCGTGGAAGGCAGGTATTTATTACAACTTTGCGAAGCATAAAAGTTGTAATAAATAACCAATGAAACTTAAAAATACTTTTATTCGCTGTCCGCTTTGCGTAGCTTTTAAACTATTTTTGAGTATAGATAAATAATGTAAACTAATTTAGTTCAGGTACTTAAGCGGCATATAGGCGGTGTATAGAAAATAATGTCTGGAAGGTTTAGCTGCGAGGGCGTAAATTTTGTTATGCTCTCGCGCTAAATTCTACCTAAGGAACACGTTCAAAATAAGCTACTGTATTCTCCACTTGCCTGGCTACGCCCGTTTACTGCAAATAATGGTAGTTTTGCTACCTTTATTTTTGTTCCTGCCAAAACTGCGTTAGATTTGCTTCGCCAGTTCGCTTCGCTCGGGTTTGTTACGATGCTAGGCAGCACTTCGTGCGTTCACTTCGTAAATGCGATTTAATATCGCTTTTACTTGTTCAGTCTCAAATCTGCCTTGTTTTGACCCAGCACGAGCAACGCGAACTGGCGAAGCAAATTCTGCGTGACAATATTCAGTATCTTATTTTCTCTTCATTCCTAATAAACAAAAAGCGGCAACCCTGAACCCAGAGTCGCCGCTTTTTTTTACGTCCAATAAGTTCCTAATAACGACTATCGTTTCAATTTGTACTCGTAAAAAGTCCTTGTATTTCCAGCTTTACTTATCACAACAGAAGTGATAGTATGATTTTTTTTATCGCCTGTGCAATCTGCTTGTTCCCACCAGCTGCCGCCCGCCTCTATCGTCCACAGCCCTAACCGTTTAGACTCAGGGTCTGCGTCCCAATATACTGCCACGCCGCCAGTTGTCGTTTTATCGGCAAAATGGTTAAGAAAAAAACCAGGAATATAGGTATCAGATGCGGCTTTATCAAAAATAAGTATATTGAAAACTTGGTCGCCAACATTAGGAGCAACTATAAACTCGAGCGTTCCCATATCGCTTTTACTTGTAGAAAGCAGCTTCGCGCCCGTTGTGTTGTCGTATTGACTGACGTTGTATTCACCCAACTTCCAAGTGCCTTTAAGGCATTCTTTCTCGGTGTCAATATCAACCTCTTCTTGCTTTTTGCAACCTGTATCGAGCAGCAAAAACATACTACAACCGATATATAATAGCGTACTTATTTTCATAGAATAGAAGATTTTTAAAGGATTTAAATAATAAATATAATTTTTGATAGTATATATTATATTGACAATCACTCATCTATTTCACCAGTAATAAAATTATAATGCACCGTAAGCATTATTCGCCAACCTTGATACACACTATTAAATGCAGTGGGCAAGCCCACAAAATACACATAATCATTGTTCGCATTTTTCAAGTCTTCTGGCTGATAATAGCGCAACGAACCGTTAGTATTCACGGGTGACGCACTGTTGCCCATCATCTCGTCGCGGTGCGGCGTTAGTTCGGGTTTGCTAGTGACGAAATTTTGAAACGCGCCTACATACTCGCCACGCACCGTAATTTGAAAATGCTGGTTTTCTGCGATAGGAAAATAATCTATGCGCGCACCGAAATTCATAGTCATAGCATTTTTCATACGAAAAATACCGCTTATAGGCACGTCTGCACTTGAGGTGTAGCTCAAAAAGTCGTTATTTGCGTACCGATAACCGAATTTGAGCGTCGATTTTTGCTGCATCAAACCCATCGCCATGCCAAAATTGAAATGCACAGGCTCAGGAACGAGCATCAAGTCCATATTGAAATCAATGGCAGGGAAGTCGAGTTCTAACTCGCGAGTATCGCCGTTTTTGAACCGCGCAAGGGTTTTATACGTCCCGAAGTGCCGCACAAATTGCATATTCGCAAAAGCAATACTTCCTTGTACACCCACAGCATAGGATATCGTCGGCGCGAGCGTCCCTAATTCTTCGCTGAGGCTGCCTCGGAACGTGCTGTTGTAGCTTTCGCGAAAATTATTGTATGACTTGAAATCCATCATATTATAGGCTACACCGCCAAAAACGCCTACAGTATATAAGGTCGGAATCTCTTGTGCTACCGCAGGGGTAAGGTAGCTACAAGCAACAAGTAGAAATATTTTTTTCATAATTTGGGGGAAACTAGTGAAAATAAATTTTTATCAATGCAAAGTTATGCTATACAAACTATAATTGGTACGAAAATCTAATATTTAACATATAAATTTATTTCGACTTTGTAGCCGTTTTGCGTGCAGGCATGCCTGTTGCGGGTTTGCGCGCCCGTTTTGGTACAGGGCGCGTTGCGGGCTGCGGTATCGTTATCCCGTTCGGTGCAGGCGTACTGATTACATGAGTAGTAGGCGTATTTGCGGGCGGCGTATAGGTTTCGGCAGCTGCCGTGCCAGGCGTAGTGAACTGCCAAGTGCCGCCTTTATCGTTGTATTCGCCGCGAATCCAAAGCAGATTATTCTCGAAATCGAAGGGACCGCCGTCTATCACAAAAGCAGTCGGACTGTCCCACTTAGTAAATGTGAGGCGAGAGTCGTCCTCCACCAAATTGAAAGTTGCGGTATTTATGGTGCTTCCGTTGCGCTGCACTGTCACTTTACCGCTACGGTCAAACGTGACTTGCATCATTTCGCCTTGCGGCGTGCGCACGACTGCTTCTCTGCCGCCTCGGTTCGGGTTGCGCACTGTATTCACCCACGACCAAGTGCCGTACAATCGTTCTCGTGCAAACGCATCGCCGCCGCCTTCGCCGCCTTCCGAGTCACCTTGCGCGAGCGCGTTCGCGTTCGTCCACATACAAAGTACGCAAATCAGTATCGTATAAACTATAAATTTTTCTATCATAGCACCATAAAGTGCAAATTTCGTACCTATTTTAACACACATTTTTGTATTTTTTAATATCATTGATAATATCATTTCTTATTTTCATATGTAACACATTGAATATATTACAATAACGACAGCAAAGATAAGGGATTTTATTTTTTGGAATATTTTATTTTACTATTTTATTACAACAAATGTAACTATTGTAAAATAAAAGCGATATAATTGTACGATGAATCTAACGGAGTACAATGAGAGCGTGCGGCTGTACGCCGACCGTGTGTTTCGGTTTGTGGTCAAAACGATGCGTCACACCACCGATGCCCAAGATATTGTACAAAACTCGTTTACAATACTATGGCAAAAGCGCGAAGAGGTGTCGCCCGATAAGGCGAAGGCTTTTTTGTTCACGGTCGCGTACAGGCAAGCCATCGATTATATTCGGCGTAATAAAAATATGTCTTATACCGACGAGCTGCCCGACGACGGCAGATTTGCACCCGACGCTGTTGCGCAAAGGGAGCTACAAACCCAACTACACAACGCCTTGCACCACCTTACGGAGGTGCAACGGTCAGCCGTGCTACTCCGCGACTACGAAGGCTACGCCTATCACGAGATAGGCGAAATGCTCGAATTGACGGAAAGTCAAGTGAAAGTATATATTTTTCGGGCGCGGCAAAAACTGCAAGTGTTGCTCAAAGATGTGCGGTATTAGAGTGGAGATTTTAGCTGCTTTTGGCTTTCGCCTTGTACATTTTTTCGGCGTTGAGCATTTCGCGAACGTCTTTCAACGACATAAACGGAACGCCTTTTTCGTGGTTTTGCTGCGCCACATCGTACATCATTTTGTAATGTTGAAACAACACTTTTTGGGCGCGCAGGAACGGAAAATTAGGGTCGTAAATGTGCGACGGCTCTGCGCCCGCACCATTTAGTTCCACTATCATAATGTTTTTGCCTGCTATCAAATCCGCTTCGCTCGTGCATTTCACATCGTATCTACCAAAATAAAAACCGTCAATTTGCTGCGAAATACGGTCGAAAGTATCCGATAACTCGTCATTAATAACCGCGCTATCATCGATAAACATCGCACCTCTGACGTGATTGCCAAACGGCACTAAGGTATATTTTTCGCCTTTTTGCAATATCTTTTCAAGCGGAATTTTTACGTTTTGCAATAAGGTTTTGAGTTGCAAAAATGCACGGTCGTGCTTAATGATAAGTTGCAAAATACTCGACACGCCGTTGCCTGTTACCGCAAGCAAGGCTTTGCGCGTCAGCCCTGTCACTTTTCCTTTTTTTTCTGATGGATAACGGCAATAAAAAACGCTGTATTCCAAGGGGTATTCTATGAGGCTTTGCAGCAAATACGCATTATTGATTTGGGTGTGATAAGCGAGTAGCTCCTCATCGGTACGCACGATGCGGACTTCCCAGCCGCGTTCGCCTCGGTCGGGTTTTGCGATACAAGGATATGCGATTTTGGCTGCTGCCATTTTTTCGCGAATAGCGTTTTGCGGTGTATTTTCTGCTATAAGTACCGTATTCGGGTAATACTCGCTTGGAATTGACTCAAAAATTTCCCATTTACTCTCAAAAAACATTCCGCCCGTCGGTATTTTCGGATTTGTTGCCGAAAAGAAAAAAAATGATTTCGCTCTTATTGCCAATAAAGAATAATAAACTAATACGGGCAAATACACCAGCCACATAGGCAAATATTCCCAATTAGAAGCCTTTATTTGGTAGGTTCGGAGGCGAAAAGATAGCGAATTTGTGTCCATAAAATTATGTTATTGATGTAATTTTAGTGCAATAGAAAAAGGTGTTTCGGCATTATTTTGCCAATCAAAATATTGCAAATTTGCTTGTCGAAAGTCCGTTATTTCAATAAAGGTATAACTCAGCGTTTTCACTATTTCCTGCCTATTCATCAAAAAACCGTCTTGTTTGTCTTTGTTTTCACCAAAAAAATCAAGTACGGTTTGCGGCGCAATGCAGGGTTTATCGGCAATCCAAGTATCAAATAATTGCTTGCGCGTTGCTTGCGCCGCAGGTGTATAGAGCGTAGCCGACGACCAAATATGCGGCTGTTGTGGGTCTAACGAAATACTGTGTTTCGTGCTGCCGTCCCACACCAATTGCAGCAGCGTCTTGCCGTTCCACGTCACAACCGTAAACGGCTCTACGCCCTCCAAATGCAACCGCGCCCAAACCTCGTTCGGGGCTTCGGCGCGCAGCATTTCGGTAACAATCAAACCTCTACTTTTGGCATAAACGGCTTGTCTTTGGTGCTTTACGAAGCCACCGTTGAGCAAAACCACTACGTTGCCGTAGTCGTTTACGCCGAGCCATGTTCCGCTACCGCTCGGGTCGATAGGCGCGATAAACCGCGTACCGTTCTCCTCGATTAAAGTAGGCAATTTGGCAACGGTGCGTTGTGGATTTTCGTCGCGTAGCGAAGCAAAAAAACAATTATTTTTTTTGGGTATAAATAATAAAGTACACATATTTTAATTACACTTACGCTTCTACCTTCATACTCGCTTTGTACTTAATAGTAGAGCGCGCCATACCAAACCCACCAGAAACCAAATTCAAGTTTTGGGCGATTAGCGATACTTTTATTAACGCCAAATGATGTATCGTATGCTCGGTATTATACACTATTTCACGGTAGTAATTGGTAGGAATATAGTTAGTCGCAACGCCATCTACGCATTGCAAAACCAGATTTAGTAGCTTATCGGGCTTCCGAATAACGCTATGCAACTGCTCAATTGCGGCTTGCGCAGCCTCGACATTATGCTCCAAGACAAGGTCTCTGACCCTGTTTTCGTAGTCTATCGACCCTGTTTTATAGCCATTTAGGGCGCATTGTAGTAGCTCGATAATATGCCGAGTGTGTCCGCCGATGCTCGCATTACCTAAATACTCGATTTTTAGATTATACTGCTCTGCCGTGAGTTGATGTAATAAGTTTTGTAGGTTATTTAGCTCTTCTGATAGATTATCAAAAATCATATTTTAATTTTAAAAATGTATAATTAGCTTATTTGCATTAGTAAATGCGTTCCTAAGCCCGTCCG
This sequence comes from Saprospiraceae bacterium, assembly GCA_043778315.1. Classification (GTDB taxonomy): domain Bacteria; phylum Bacteroidota; class Bacteroidia; order Chitinophagales; family Saprospiraceae; genus JBEEMU01. The sequence goes on from JAYWGJ010000203.1 coordinate 9,584, forward strand.
AACACCGATTGCGCATTATATGTACGGTTGTATTTAGCGTTAAGCCTTACGACTGACAATAATATTTTTGGGAATTATTTTTTACGCTTTTAAGAGATATTTTTCATACAAATCAATTGCTTGATTTTTGTACAACACTTGTAAGCCAATGCAACAAAGGAATACGATGATAGCGTAGAGGAATAGTTGCCCACCGTCACCGCCAGACTCGATGCCGATAGCTATAAAATGCGATAATATCGCGCCGACCATCACGCCCATACCCAAAAACGCGCCTAAAAATACGGTGCGCGGCATCAAAAGCAAGGCTGCGGTGAGCAGCTCAACTATGCCAGTACCGATGCGCATATACGCCTCGAGGTCTGCACCTACCAATTTAGTGAAAAGCTCGACGCTTTCCGCGCTGCCCGTAAACTTGAAATATAGCGTTTGTAATAATATAAAAGCGGCTACGATGCGCAATATCCACGCAAAAATGGTTTTGAAATCCATGATTTTTATTTTTTAAAGTGAAAGAAAATTAGTCTGATTACCTGAATACTGCCGTCCAATTTTTATCTGCGTTTGGCAATAAAGTACCTTCCATTTCGTTCCATTTTGGGAGCGTATTATTCGTCCAGCTATGATAAAAAAGGTATAATTTTCCGTTTTTCACTTTAAAAGTTTTGGGGTCTATCTCCACTTTTTCGTTCGTCGCGCCCATTGCGTAGGCGCACCAGCCGCCGTATTGCGGTTCGTATTTTTTGTATTCCTTCACAAATAAAGCCTTATTTGCCGCCGAAGAAAGGTAATAAGTCACGCCGTCGGCGTTCGCCGCAAATTGCTTGCTGCCTTGTACCGCTTTGTTTTGCGTGAAATACGCCACGGGGTCGTAGCCCTGCAACGCCAAACCGCTCTCTATATTATAGTGTTTGGTGCGCGTCGCTTTTTGCGCCGTTGCGCTGCTGATGCCGAGTATTGCTAATAAAGCAATCAAAATTACATTTTTCATCTTTTTTTGGTTTAAAATTCCTGCTATTGATTATACTGCAAAGGTACGCCGCTTGTATAGTGCGAAACAATAGCCATTTTTCCCTAAAAAATGTAAATTTGTCCTATTCCGCTTTTTTGTATTGTTTTTTGAGTTCGCTCGGGTTTTGCGCGGTTTGGTGCTTAAAGAATTTGCTAAAATTCGCCGCGTCCTCAAACCCTAAATCATACGCCACTTCTTTCACTGATTTATCGGTGTAGTGCAGCAGCCGCTTCGCCTCTTTCGTCACCCGTTCGTGTATGATTTGTAGGGGTGTTTTTTTGCTGTATAACGAAAAAATATTAGCAATCGTTTTGGGCGACCGATGCAATTGCTGTGCATAAAACTGCACTTGTTTTTCTTGTTTATAATGACTGTCCACCAAAAAATTGTATTGTCGCAGCAGGTTAAATTTTTCTTCTTCTATCTCCTGACCGATAAATTGCTTTTTGGCGAGTCGCGTGACTTGTATGATTAATTTCACTAGTAAAATACGCAACATCTCTTGTTTTATGGTTTCTTCGGTGCTAAATTCTTCTATGAAAAAATCACTTAATTGCTGCATTTTTGCCGTAGAAACTTCGTCTAAATCGATAAAAAGTGCCGCCGACAAGCCATAAAATAAGTAGCCGACGCAGCCTACCTCCGCATCGTGATTCGCGACGCAGTAAAAATCGGTGTTGAATTGCCAACAAATAAAATCGTTGGCGCGCTCAAACCGATACGACTGGTCGATTGCCAACGGCAGCACCGAATTTGCGGCGAAAGTATATGGTTCGTCATCAATCCATATACTTTGTGCTGCGCCGCAGTTCCATACTATCGAGTAATAATTGTGGGCTGCTGTGCGCTTAAAGTAGTTTTTGTCGATGCTTACCGCACCCGTTATCATATTAATAGTCGCGCTCGCCGCGCTGTAATTATGCACCATAATTATTACCTATTTTTTATTTTTATTATATACAACAAGAAAAGCCTCGCGTAAAAAAATACGGAGGCTTACTATGTTTTTTGGTACAATATTATACAATTTTTATCACACCAAAAAAAGCAATAAAAAAATTAATCTTCTATTACTTCTACTGATTTTGGTGCTATCGCTACTACGCCGCGATAGTGACCGCAGCTACCGCATACGCGGTGCGACAATTTCGGTGCGTCGCAGTTCGGACATTTGTTCACATTCGGTGCGACCGAAATGTAGTGAGTGCGGCGTTTGCCTTTACGTTGTTTCGATATCCTCGACTTCGGATGTGCCATTACTTATTAATTTAAAATTTTATGAAATATGATTTTTATGAATTGAAACGCTATAATATATACATACTATATATAGTGTCCTTAATTTTTTGTGAAATCAAAACCCTCCAAACCCTTTTTGAACGGATTATCTGTATTTTTAGTTGGTTCGTCTTCGTCTTTTTCGTCGCTTTGCGGCGCGAAGTCGAGCGCGCCCGTTATTTTCGCTAGTATTTCGGGGTTGCAGCCGTTGTTTGCGTGTACGTTGCGCAAAGGCAACTCCAAAACGATACTTTCGTATAAAAAATGTGCTACATTGAGGCTTGTTTTGCCAAAACTGATATACACAATTTCGTCATCTTCGCTCTCCGTTTCCGCCATTTTGACGATGTACCGCGAGCTGCCTTTTATTTTCTGCGTAATCGGCTCGCAACATCGGTCGCAACTCGTCGCTATTTTTCCTTCAAACCGAAACGACAACACCATCATCGTCGGCTGCTTATCGAAATCCAAATGCGCTGTCACCGTTCCGCTACTTATCAAACTATCCGTTATCGCACCAAAAAAACCTTTATCTGCTTGAAAATCAAACTGATGCAAGCCTTCTTTTAGCCCCGTGAACGGAATGATATAAGGTAAATGTGGGTTCAAAATCCTTGTTTTTCTTTATTTCGCTTTCGTTTTACTACAAAAGTAGCTCAAAGGTAAGCATTATTTATTAATAAACAAAAGGTTTTTTTATTTTTAAATGGAATACCTAACTTAACGCATTTGATACAATACTTTTAATCAAAAAATATCCTTATCTTTGTGTTTTAAACTACGACTAAAAAATCTGTAATGGCAGTAATTGATAATTTTAATGTAATTGACATGTTTTGTGGCGTTGGCGGTTTGACGCACGGCTTCGTCAAAACGGGCTTTAATGTTGTAGCAGGCTATGACATTGATAAGACGTGTCAGTATGCGTTTGAGGCAAATAATAATGGTGCGAAATATATTGCAAAAGATATAAAAGAGGTTTCAAAAGAAGAATTAAATACTTTTTTTGATGCTAAAAGAAAAATTTTGGTAGGCTGTGCGCCGTGCCAACCTTTTTCACTTTATACCAATAAAAAGAAAGAAAGCAAAAAAGATGATGAAAAAAATCCTGATGGTAAGTGGGCTTTATTATACTCTTTTGCTCGCTTGATAGAAGAAACTCAGCCCGATATTGTTTCTATGGAAAACGTACCGCAATTAGCAAAATTTAATAATGGGGAGGTTTTGAGAAATTTTATCGATACCTTAGAAGATTTGAATTATAAAGTTACTTATAGTATTGTAGATGCGAAAGATTATGGCGTACCGCAGCGTCGAAAACGGCTTATTCTTTTAGCCTCAAAATTAGGTGAAATTAAATTATTGCCACCTACACATAATAAAACGAATTACGTTACGGTAAAAAAAGCAATCGGGCATCTTGCTAAGATAGAAGACGGTATCGCAAATACTAATGACCACTTACATTGTGCGCGTAAGTTGGGTGACTTAAATAAAAAGCGCATTCAAGCCACTCGTGAAGGCGGTTTTTGGCGCGATTGGCCAGAAGAGCTAAAATTAGCTTGTCACAAAAAAGAAGGAGGTAGCTCTTTTCGTAGCGTTTATGGTAGAATGTCTTGGGACGATGTAGCACCAACAATGACCACCTATTGTGTTGGTCTTGGAAATGGAAGATTTGGACACCCTGAGCAAGACCGTGCAATATCTATGCGCGAGGCGGCTATTTTTCAGTCTTTTCCAGAAAATTATATCTTTTTAGACCCTAAAAAACCAGCATCAAGCGCAAATATTGCAAGGCAAATAGGTAATGCAGTACCCGTAGAATTAGGTGCAACTATTGCCAAAAGTATAAAAAAACATTTAGAAACTTATGCCTCAGAATAAAAATACGCTGAAATGGCGTTTTGATGTCAATACGTTTAGTTTGCTCGGTCGTGACCTTATAACCGACCGTATCACCGCGTTGTTTGAATTAGTCAAAAATTCGTATGATGCGAATGCGGAAAGCGTAACGATTGAATTTGTAAATGTAGGTACAAAAAATGGGGATAGTAAAATCATTATTCGCGATAATGGTATTGGTATGACGCTTTCAGATATTGAAAATAAATGGATGGTTATCGGTACAAATAGCAAACGCAAGGAACTGTATTCGCCCGAACCGTTCAAACGCCGCTATATTGGCGAAAAAGGAATTGGGCGTTTTGCCGTAGATAAATTAGGACAGTGCGTAAATATTAGAACAAAACAAGCGGCAGACGAACAGGAATTGGTGGTTACTATCAATTGGCAAACCTATCAAGATTTGGCAGAAGAGCAACGCACCTTAGATTTATTTACGGATAGTAACCGTCCCGACGCGCCTAAACTTTTTACCGACATTGAAAATCAATATGAATATGTTGCGCCTACATTTGAACATGGAACGGTTTTGGAGATATTGCTGCCGCGTGAAATTTGGACAGCAGAAGATATAAATAGAGCAGACAAGGAGCTATCTCGTTTGGTTTCACCGTTTCAAGTAGTTAAATATCCGTTTGATATTTATATTTATGCACCTGAATATTCAACCTATAATGCACCTATTAGAGTAGAAACAAGAGAAAAAGAGTTTAAATCGCATCATTTTAAATTAGGTTTTGATGCAGAAATAGGTGAGCAAGAGTATTTATTTTTTGATAAAAAAGACCAAAACCTAATCGTACAAAAAGGGAAAAAACCAAGTTTCGGTTTTGTAGAATTTCACCTATATTATTTTGATAAAGATGCCAAGGATCGTTTTAATTCCCATTATAAAAACACGAGTGTAAGTATAGATGGTGTCAAAATATATAGAGATGGCATTTTGACTACGCCTTTTGCTGAATACGAATCGGAAGATGAAAAACGCCGAGATGTTTTAGGCATCAATAAGCGTCGATGGCGAGCAACTTTTGACCGCTTAGGCACTCGCGATGTTATTGGTTTTATAGAAATAACAAAAGAGGGGAATCCTCAAATAATAGACTCAACTAATAGACAAGATTTTTTAAACACGGCTGAATATCGTGACTTAAAAGATTTTATTTACGAGCAGTTAGATAATTTTATGCTAACGTATAAAGTAGAGCGTAGCGAGCGTAAGCAAAGAAGTTTAGATACATTTGAAGAAAGTAAAACAACATTGGTCGTTATTCAGAAAGAAATGATTAAATTGCAAAAAACAACTGATACTAAAAAACAAGCTGCAGCAGTATCTACCATTATGGGTGAAGTTGCAAAACTTCAAACAGGTTTTGAAGCAATGACAACTGTTTATAAAGAAACAGAAAAAGAAGGTGAACGCAAAGAAAAAATGTATTTTAGTTTAATGTCTTTATCGCTTTTTGCTGCACATGTAAGCCACGCAGCACGCACTAGTATAGCCACAATAAAAGATGATGCTTACTATTTAAAAAAACTTGATTTTTCACTTGAAAACCAAGATGATTTTAAAATATCTGCAAACAGAATTTATAGGGAAATAGATAGATTACTAAAAGTTGTGGATTTCATGCTAAAATATGCTCAAACAGACCTTCCTTCCGAAGATTTTAAAGTTAAGGAGATAATAGAAAATACATTTGATGCCCACGAAACAATATTTTTAGAAAAAGCTATACAAATAGATATTTCAGAATTAGATGAAAATCTAATTCTATTTGGAAATAAAGTATTTTTTCAAGATATTATCACTAACTTAGTTAGTAATTCAATTAAGGCAACGGAGGGCGAATTTAATAAGTTCATAAAATGTACTGCAAAAGCATCAAAAAACGAGTTGATAATTCTTTTTTATGATAACGGTATTGGTATTCCAAAAGATAAACGTGAGTGGGTTTTTGGATTGTATAATACAACAACACAACAACAAGGTGGCGCAGGGATTGGACTATATTTTATTAGGTCTAATATAGAAGCCTATTCTGGTACAGTAGAAGTAATTGATAACGAAGAGAATCTAAACGGAACAACCATCAAGCTCACTATTCCTTTTAATAAATAAAAATATGCTGGATTTCTCTGCTCAAATTATCGTTATAGATGACGATATTGAAATGGATACAAAACCTCTTTTTAGAGAACTTCAAAAAACTTATAAACAACCTAATGTCGATGTTATCTGGTATAAAGATCCAGATGAAGGAGTTGCGTATGTGAAAGCACACCTTACAAAAAGAACTGTTATTGTTTTAGACTATAGTTTTAAATCTAATAAAAATGGTTTAAACTGGTTTTTGGAGTTGCAAAATAAATCGTCTTTGGTTTACATTATTTTGAATACTACTAAAAGAATCAACGAAATTGACAAAGACGACTTGAAAACATTTATCAATAACCATTTAATGGCTATCGTTGATAAAACTGACGGCTACACCAAAACCGTCGCCGAAGTAGCCAAAGGTTTCAAACACCTTTCGCGCGGTGTCGACGCTGCGCTCGAGGAGTGGATAACTGAACTTGACGAGGACGAGCGCACCGCGAAAACTATCGTTACTCGCGGCGGCGAATCGTGGTCGCTAGAGGATTTACTACAAGAAATACGAGCGCGAACCGACGAGGGCAAAGAAGCAGAACATAATATCATCACCCTCGCAATTGACCTCATCAATCGCGGCAGAAGACCACTACTAAATGCTTAACCTTATCATTGCCGTAGATGAAAAAGATGCAGAATTAGGACACTATTTTGAAAGCTCTAAATCGCAACTTCACGACAACTTAACTCAAAATGAAGATTATCAAGTGCAATTAGTACCTGCTGCTAATTGTCATCAAACGTATATCGATGTTTTGATAGAAAATACACAAAAACCCTTGGTTTTTGTAGCGTATTCGCATGGAACAGAAAAAAGTTTAAATTGCAATAATGTGGCTTATTTAGACGGAAATACGGTTACGCCACTACTCAATTCGTTCGTTTATGCTATGTCTTGTTCGAATGCAGCAACATTAGGGCAATGTTTTGAAGGGCAAAACGGTGCGTTTATTGGTTTTGATAAAAAAGTAAAAGCATTTACAGGCAGCGATTACATACAAAAATCAATCAATTGCGATAATAGCGGTATTCTATATGTTTTAAATCATGCCGATTTGCCTATTAAAAATGCAAAAGCTATTATGAAAAACAGTTACAATAATATGATTGATCATTTGGTCGACATGAAAGAGCGAGCATTATATATAGATTATATCAAAAAGATGCGCGACTCCCTCAAATTCATCGGCAACGAAAACCTAACCATAAACGATTTAATACAATGAAAAAGGACTATGAAACGCTTTGTTTCGTAGTCCTTTTCACATCGGAACAGCGTTCCGATGTACGTTGCGATACACGTTCAATGCTCCTGCAAGAGCAGTTTCAGCTCCGCGATTATTTTTTCTAGCGAATATTGATGGTACAAACTGCCGTCTCGGGCGTAGCTCAGTTTGCCCGTTTCTTCGCTCACTATCACCGCAAAAGTCTCCGTGCCTTCGGTCACGCCGACGGCGGCGCGATGCCGCAGCCCTGCACTTTCGGGCAGATTCATGTTTTCTGAGACGGGCAGAACGCAGCTTGCGGTGTAGATATGATTATCGGCGATGATGACCGCGCCGTCGTGCAAGGGGCTTTCTTTATTAAAAATGCTTTCGAGTAGCAACGCGCTCACGCGGGCATCGATGCGCGTCCCCGACGCATTAAATACTTGCAACGCGGGGTTCGGCGTGAACACAATCAACGCGCCTGTATGCGTCCGCGACAGCGCGGTCAGGGCTTTCTCGAACTGTTTGATGCTTTCTTCGCTGTCTTCCGACAACGCCCACGGGCGACCAAAAATATTCGAAATCAATACATAGCGGGTTTGTAGGGTGCGCCCCAAAAGCAGCAGAAAACGCCTGATTTCGGGTTGGAATACAATCAAAAACGCTATCACGCCTAAGCTTGCAAACTGTCCGAGCAGCATAGACAGCACGTCCATTCTGAAAAAATCAACGATCCACCACAATCCATACACTAATGCGATGCCGAACAAAATATTGAAGGCAATGCTGCCGCGCAGCAGTCGCAGCAAGCTGTACAGCAACCACCCGACAATGAGTATGTCGAGTACGTCGAAGACCGTAAGGTCAAGAAAACCGATTTTTAAGTGCAGACCGTTCAAAATGAATTATGAATTATGAATTATAAATTATGTGCGCGCGATTTTCTCATACAAACATAATATTTTGTGGTTTAATTCAATCTTTTACCTAATGCAGCAGCCAAAAAACTAATACGCCAGATAAATAACCCGCGAGTGCCAAGCCCGACATTCGGCGCAGATACCAGCCAAACGAAATTTTCTCCGCGCTCATCACAGCAATACCAGCCGCCGAACCAATAATCAATATAGAACCACCTGTACCCGCACAGTAAGCGATAATTTGCCAAAGCAAATCATCGGGCGGCGGCGTATATGCACCTATCGCGGCAGCCACCAACGGTACATTATCTATCACGGCAGAGCAAAACCCGATGACCGTAGCGACCAACCAGTCGCTTTGCAAATACGTCTTGCTAATCCCCGCTAATTGACGCAGTAAACCCATTTCTTCCAGCGCGGCTACACTTAATAATATACTTAAAAAAAATAGCAGCGTACTTATTTCAATCCTTGACATCGCATAATGCACAGAATAGCGGTCGCGCTCATCGTGTTCGCGCTTAGTGTTGATGCCTTCGCCGACCAACCAACAGCCCGCCAATCCGCCGAGCATACCCATATACGGCGGCAGTCCTGTATATATATGCCATACAGGTACAAACAGCAAGGCGGTAATGCCCGCAAAAAACATTGTTTTACTACCATAAACACGCTCCATAGCAGCATCTTCGTCCGCATTACGCGGTAGTGTAGCGACCGTTGCGCGCCGCATAGTTTGCGTAGCTAATAAACACGGCACTATCAAACACGCCAAAGAAGGTAATAAACCGTGCCAGATTAGTCCGCCCGCGCTTACCTTTCCTGCTGTCCAAAGCATAGTAGTCGTTACATCGCCGATAGGCGACCATGCGCCACCAGCATTTGCTGCTATAATTACAAATCCTGCCAAGTATTTTCGAGTGTCGCCATCGGGTAACAACTTGCGCAGCACCAAAACCATCACAAAAGCCGTTGTGAGATTATCCAAAATACCAGACAGCAAAAAGCTCACAATTGCTATTTGCCACAATAAATATACGGGTTTGCGTGTACCTAAACGGTGCGTAATTATTTCAAAACCTTTGTGTAAATCTATTAGTTCTACCACCGTCATTGCGCCGAGCAAAAATATTAATACTTCGCAAATATGGCTAAAATGCAGTGTCAGCGACAACTCCCACCCGCCTGTTTTGTCGCTTAGCGCAATAATTGTCCATAAAGTAACTGCCATAAACAAAGCAGGCACTGTTTTATCTAAGCTGTGCAATTCTTCTAACACAATTAGCGCGTAGCCGATTATAAATACACTAATAATAAATACCGTCATCACACAAATAATTTAGTTTATAATAGTTGTTTACTAATTAAGTTTAGCAGATGTAAAGATACTATAAATAATATAAATAAAAGCAATAATAAGCTATTATTTTTTATTAGCCAACTAATAGTTTATAATTGTAATAATATAGCCTATAAAATACAGCTAATGATTGACATGAGGCAGCTAACGGTTTATATTTGTAAACTAACAATTTGCATTTACTAATTGTAATATTACAATAGACAATTAATGATTTACCTATATTTTATTTTATTTTGCAACAGATAGCTAATAGTTTACAATAGTCAGCTAAAATATTTCTTGTGCTAACAATTAATTTACTATTACTAACTATTTTATTACCGTTATAAACTAATATATTTCTTAGCAAGACTTAAATTTTTCTAAATAAATATATTTTATTTCCTGAGAATACTTGTAGGTTTCCCGACAAACCTTGAAGGTTTCCAAATAAATACTTTATGTTTCCAAACAAATTTATTTTATTTCTTTGGCAGTATAAAAAATATATTAGCATTTAAAATATATTTTATAGCAAAACACAACGTTTTTAAAGCTAAAACGGCTTATTTTAATACAAAAATGCTATTTTACTACTATAAAATACTATTCATCTTATTTTTATAATTATATTACACCAATAAAAAACTAACTGCCGTTGTTTTTATATTGACTTACAAAAGTAATTTATTTATTTTGTCAAAAAAAACACTATTATTTATCTAAATATGCTTACTTTTGCATTATAATATTTTATTTAATTATGTTAAACAATTTGCTAAGCTTTATTTTTGAAACGCTGTACCGTGTAGGTATCACGCTGTACAGTGTGGCGGCGCGGCTGTTAGCGTTGCGGCAAACAAAAGCAAAACTATTTGTACAAGGCAGACAAGAAATATGGACAACCTTAGCACAAAAACAGCTAAAAAAAAAAACTAACCGCCGCCCTACCTTGTGGGTACACGCGGCTTCCTTAGGAGAGTTTGACCAAGCAAGACCCGTCATTGAGGCTTTAAAAGCGCGTGACCCGCTATTATGGGTGGTCGTGTCGTTTTTTTCGCCGTCGGGTTACACGCAACGTAAAAACTACCCGTTGGCTGATGCCGTAGTGTATCTGCCTTTGGATACACCGCGTAATGCCCGAAAATTTTTAGCAGCAGTACAACCCGATTATATTATTTTTGTGAAATACGAGTTTTGGTATTTTATATTACGCGAGGTTTTCCGACAAAAAATACCGATATACTTGATAGCCGCTACGTTCCGCCCGCAACAAATGTTTTTTGCCTGGTACGGACGTTTTTTTGCAGCACTATTACCGCAGTTTAGCCTTATTTTTACACAAAAAACAAGTGACGCGGAGCTGCTCGCACAACACGGCATTATTAATACCTTAGTGGCGGGCGACCCGCGCATAGACCGCTCGCTGTCGGTAGCGCAAGAAGCGCGTAGTTTACCGATAGTCGCGTCGTTTGCTGCGAAAAATCCGTTGCTGATAGCAGGCAGTACCTGGCTACCCGACGAAGACCTTTTAATTGCCGCTATGCCCGACCTTCAAAAAATGGACGCAAAGCTCCGCTTTGTTATCGTACCGCACGAAATAAATGATGCAAAAATCAAGGCATTACAAAAAAAGCTGCCGTACCCGTCCGTGCGTTATACCAAAGTAGAAAACGGCGACTTTGCCGCGCTTGATACGTCTGACGTATTAATAATTGACACCGTCGGTGTACTCGCCGTCGTGTATCGCTATGGTCGGCTGGCATATATAGGTGGTGCGTTTGGCGGCGGTTTGCACAATATTATAGAAGCGGCAGTTTTTGGACTGCCGATAGCGTTTGGCAATAAAAATTACCAAAAATTTTTAGAGAGCGGCGAACTAATCAACTTGAGCGCAGCCGCAGCCGTCGGTAATGCAACAGATTTAGTGCAGTTTTATCAAAAAAACTACGCGCCCGAACCTTACGTACACCTACAAAATAATATCAATCAATATATTTCTGCTAACAAAAATGCAACGGAACGTATCGTGAGTAAGTTGCCTTAAGAAATATTATCACTACCCAAAAAATTATATCTTCCCGATGAACACCAAGCAAATAGCCTATTTACAAATTCATTTCTGTATTGTGTTGTGGGGTTTGACTGCCATACTTGGTAAATTAATTTCGTTGGAAAGCGGCTTTATATTAGTGTGGTGGCGGCTGCTAATAGCGGTTGCGGGTATGTTTCTGTTGCCCGCCGTTTGGCGTGGCTTGCGCACTATCTCTCGACGGGAGACGCTCCGCGTCGGTGCGGTAGGATTGATTGTTGCGGCACACTGGGTCTGTTTTTATGCTGCTATAAAAGCAAGTAATGCGTCTATTGCCGTCAGTTGCCTTGCTACAACCTCCTTTTTTACTGCCAATCTCGAGCCGCTAATAGAGCGGCGCGCCTACCGTTGGCGAGAATTACTGCTCGGGCTGGCGATAGTTCCTGGTATTGCCTTGATAGTCGGCTTTGCGCCCGAAGGTTACGGCGGCGGCATCGTGCTGGGCTTATGCGCGGCGTTGGCGGCGGCTTTATTTTCTACGCTCAATAAACGCCTACTCCGCAATATAGACCCGTTTGCGTACACGACTGTTCAGTTATCGGCAGGACTAGTCGGGCTGACGTTGGTGCTGCCTTTTTTTGTGTGGCAAAGCGGCTGCGCGTTCGTGCCTGCGCTCGCTACGGATTGGCTGTGGCTCTTTGTACTCAGCATTCTTTGCACCGTGCTGCCGTATATTTTGTCTTTGGTCGCGCTGCGCGAACTCTCCGCGTTCACGATAAACCTCGCGCTCAACCTCGAGCCTATATATAGTATAGTATTGGCGTGGCTGCTCTTCCAAGAAAATAAGGAGCTACACTGGACGTTTTATTTGGGCATAGCCATCATCTTATCTGCCATAGCAGCGCACCCTTTACTCTCGAAAACGGACGTACAGGAAGTATAAATTAGCGGCTTGTCGCCAACAAAAAAAGACGCGCAATACCTGCTTTGTAGCAAGTAATGCGCGTTTTTATTCTTATAATTATAATTAATCTACTTTCTTATTCCACCACAAATTTTCTGGTTGCAATCCCGTTGCTGTTTTGTATTTGTAGGATATATACCCCTTTCGGGTAATTGGCGGTCGATATCGTCGCAAAATCTGTTGCGGTAGCTGTGGCTACGAGCTGTCCCGTCACGCTCATTACTTTGAGCAGCGATTGGCTGTTCGAGTTGGCGATAAGCACGTTAAGTTCGTCGGTTGTCGGATTCGGATACACCACTATTTTTTGCGTAGTATTTTCTTGGCTTGTCGCAACAAACGCCGTTGCTTGCACGCGGCAAAGCTCTATACTCCAAGACGTGAACGTTCCGCCCGTACCCGTCACGTTGTCTCTTAGTATCAGCGACCATCGACCTGCTGAATTAATATTGTTGAACGTAGCAAGCGCAACCGTTGGTTTTAATTTAGCATTAGCGGGCGGTGGACACGTCACGGTGATAGGAGTCAGCGTAGCTGCGTCATCGAAACCAATGCTGTTTAGTCCTGCTTGCGCGCCACAAAGTCGTGGCATAATATCGATGGTCGAGGGTACAGGGCTACGCAGCCGTAAACTTAAGTGATTGATATTATTGTGCGTCACTTTTACCGCTTTTACGTTCACGTCACTCACCGTAAATGCGTCAGTGACATCGATATTCATCGTTACCGTCGGTACGCTGCTCGAGCTAATCACTAACGGTGCGTCGGCGGTAACATAAGTTTGGCAGACGTTAAAACCCGTCGTAAAGCTGTATATTGCAGAATTTTCGTTTGCACCGCAAGGATTTACAGCGCGCACGCGCCAAAAATAAGTAGCACCTTCGATAAGCGAAGCGGCAGGTGTAAAGGTCGTTCCCGTAATATTATTTTGTGTAATAATAATATTGGCAAACAAAGTATCTGTGGCTACCTCTAAGGTATAAGTTACGGCGTTGGCGTTGGCAGCCCAAGTGAACATCGGCAACGGATTAACTATGCCAGCCGCATCAGCAGGCGAGGCGAGCGTAATTGGCGTAGCAGCAGGCGAATAAACAATTAATTTCACTACTTTGGTGCGCACGACTGTACCCGCCGTAGCTGTTGCGGTAAGCAAATAAGTACCTACAGGCGTAGCGGCATCTAAGCCGACGGTGAGTGTGGTCGGTGTAGTTGGCGAAGCATTTGCAGGGCTAAATGTGCCTGTCGCGTTGGCGGGCAAACCGCTCACCGTGTAATCCACAGACGTACCAAAATTACTCAATACTTCGTTCGTAAAATTAAAGGTCGGCGTTGTTGTAACGCATACGCGCTGCACGGTATCGGTAGTCATCAAAGTAAAATCGGGTGTAAAATACCGTATTTCAAAGTTTTTATCGTTAATATCGAAAAATATATTATTAGTCGCTATCGCTTTAATACGGCAGGTTGTGGACGGCGAATTAGGAACACTCCACGCAAAAGTCCCGTTATTAGGAACGTTAGTAGCGATAGTGTCCGTAAAAGTTGCGCCGCCGTCGGTACTCAATAAAAGGTGTACGGTCGGGCAGTTGATAGGTGCAATATCGGTGCTGTTCACGCTCCACGTCACGTTGCGCACTACGCCCACAGGGTAAACAATGCCCGTCGTGTTCGGTGATGTGATGACAAACGGACCCGCCGTGCCGTTTACTGTAACGGTTTGAGCGGTATAAATGCTGCCGCCGCAGGCTGCGCGGTTGTCCCGAACGGTGAGGCGGAAATTAAGTGTCCGCCCAAATTGCGGTAATTTATTACCGATAGTAGTAGTGCCGTTGATGATGTCGGACAAGTTCGGGAAGTAGCGCGTCGGGCTGGTAGTCGGGTTGAACGAGCGGAACTGCGGTTTTGAATTGCTGACCGTAATATCGGGCGCACCCGCCGTGCCTTTGTCCATCGATTCCCAGCAGAAAGTAATTGCGTCGCCGTCCGCGTCCGCGCCGCTACCCGTGAGCGAAAATGGAGTTGCTTTTGGTATAACAAAAGTAATCGGGCTGACCGAAACGGTCGGCGTGGTGTTGCCTGACGGTAGTTTCAAGGCGCAAGAATTGCCATTGAGGATTTGTGAAAACGCGGTTGCCTCATCGAACGACTGCGTATGAAAAATGTCGATACTGTGAGTATCAATGTCGTCCGTGCCGCAGATGCCTGCATACGCCATGATGGTCACGCCGCTGCCTGGTTCTACCGCAGTACCTGGGTTGCCGTTGCCGCCGCACGAGCCTTGATTACCGTTGAACGTGTGGTTGCAACCGAATTGATGCCCGATTTCATGTACCACATAGTCGATATCGAAAGGGTCGCCGACAGGCGACGCGCTACCCGTCACGCCTTGTGCCTTGCTGTTGCCGCACACACAACCGAGCGTAGCTACGCCGCCGCCGCCCGTACTGAAAACGTGACCAATATCGTAGTTGGCTGCGCCAATAATGGCGGTCACTTTGGCTTGGTTTTCGCCGAGCAATGCGCCGCCGCTATTATTAGTGAAGCCGTCGGTGTTCGGATTAAAGAATATGAGTAAAGAATCGTTTTTCACTAAATTAAAGTGTACCGCAATGTCGCGCTCATACACACTATTTACGCGCGCCACGCTGGTCACTATTGCTGCCAATACTTGCGCACGGATTTGCGAAGGACTATGGAAAAGCGAGTATTCCGCCGTAGCGGACATCGCTAAACGGTAGGTGCGAAGCGTCGGTCCTGTGGTGTTGCCTTGTGGCGCAGCGATGCTTTTTTGTAAGTCAAGCGGCTCAGTTCCGCTATGCGTCACGGGCGTATTTGCGTCGTGTTTGTCTATATTAGCCGCGTCGCCGACGGCACATTCGCGGCGTTTGCTGCTTCTAAAATCGCTTTTGTTATATACTATATAGTGTTCGATGTCGAGATGCGCAAACGGGTCGATAAAAACAATCTCGTCGGCGAAACGCGCCATCGCGTGAAAACCGTAGGGCGACACGTCGATAGTCAAGGTCGCTTCGGGGTGTTGCACGCCTTGCCCTGTATAAACTCTGATGTTCGGATAGGTTTTTTGGAGGTCGGGGTGCATACATGAGTTTTCCCAAATCCGAAACTGCTCGGTGCTGCCGTCGGGCATCGGGAGCGTAAAAATAGCCGCGTTAGCGCGGTCGGTAGCGTTTGCCGCCGATAAGATGCCTTGCATCGCCGCGACGTTGATGTCGATATTTCGGTAGTGGAGCGGCTGTATTACGCGCTGCAAAGTGGTGAACGGCTCAGTGCCATTTGTCCAGCCTTGTGCGAGGCGGTTTTGGGCAGTCGCGCCTTGTTGCGCTAAGCCGATAAGTAAAGCAACTAATAAGATTAGTTTAATTTTTTTCATGGTAATATGATAATATGAATTTGTGTAGTTAGGAAAGTGTCCAAAATAAGTTACTGTATTATTACTTGTCTTTCAAGCCAAAACTGCGTTAGATTTATCGTTACGATGCACGGCATCGCGCCTCAAATCTGCCTTATTTTGACCCGAAATCCTGCGTAATAATATTCAGTACCTTATTTTCTCTCCATTCCTTGAAAATAAAGTATAAAGGTATTAAAAAAAATGTAATATGGATATGTGTAAATAGGATTTTACAAAAAAAGGGCGGAACGGGGCTATTTATTTAGAAATGGTCTTTTGAGGTGCGGATTGGTTTTTTTCTGAAAATATAGAACTTTTTGGACGGTTCGAGCAAAATATACTTATCTCTGCCTTAGGAAAGCGTCTAAAATAATCGATACCAATATTGCTTGCCTTTTGAGCCAAAACTGCGTTAGATTATCCTTACAATGCGCTGCATTGAGCGTCAAATCTGCCTTGTTTTGACACAAAATTCTTCACAATATTTTGGTACTACTTATTTTTTCTTCTTTCCTTATAACTAAAATCATAAAAAAATGCAACATACCCATATTACTCGCGCGCTGCTAAAAGGCTACCGCAATATCCGCAACACCGAGGCGACGTTTCGCGAAGGTCTCAATATTATTATCGGTCTGAACGGCTGCGGCAAGAGTAACTTTTTGTGGCTGTTGGCGAATAGAAAAGATGATGTGGTTGATGATGTAAAAATAAAAACAGAAATTGATTGGGTTGTTATTAATGAAAGGTATGAAACTGTAAACATAAATGAAAAAATTATACATGAGTATGTTGAAAATAGAAATGGAATAGAAGCAAAAATAAATAAAAAAATATTTCTAAACGATGACGGTCTTTATGAATATGAATATAGCGATATTTATTTTTATAGAGATAAAGACACCTTAGCTCAATTACATAATTTATATAATTTTGAGTGTAACTCGCTCTTGTTTAATTTTAACATTCCTGAGCATATAAAATATTTTACAGATGGAAGAGATGATATTAAAGGTAATTTTTTACCCAAAAAATCTTACCGACTTAAGATAGAAAACCCTGTTTTGCGTTCAATAATAACAAAAATAAATTATTCAGAAGAAATATTTAAAGAAAAACTACAATTAAAACATTTAGAATTTGATGAAAACACCATAAAACAGCTAAAAATATACACGCCAATTCAAAATATTAGACTGAAATTTCCGAGATCGGAGCAAGATATTATACAAACCGAAGATGAAATACGGATACAAAATGTATTTTATGAGTTTGAAACAACGGACGGTTGGTATCGTTGGAC
Organism: Saprospiraceae bacterium; assembly: GCA_043778315.1. Lineage (GTDB taxonomy): Bacteria > Bacteroidota > Bacteroidia > Chitinophagales > Saprospiraceae > JBEEMU01. Next base: position 27,109 of record JAYWGJ010000203.1, read on the forward strand.
TGACCTTTCAGACGGCACACGCCGCATTGTTTGGTTGGTTTTGAATATTTTGACAACGTATAAAAACGTGATTTTGATAGAAGAACCCGAACTCGGCATTCACCCCGAATCGTTGGCTTTGTTCATGGAATTTGTGGAAGAGCAATCAAAAAACAAGCAGTTTATCATCACAACGCATAGCCCCGAAGTGTTAAATATCATAGACCCAAGCGAATTAGACCGCATCAATATTGCGCGCTACGATGCAGCGCAAAAAACAACGGTAATAGAAAAAATACCTGCCGAACGTCAATTATTGATACAAAACTATATGCGGGAAACGGGTTTATTGAGCGGTTATTGGGTACACGTCGATTTGGAGGGTAGCAAAAAATGGAGTTCAGTATGAGTGTATTAAGAATCGGTATTATCAGCGAGCATCATAAAAATGATGGCGAGCCAATCGCTACGCTTTTACAGCGATATTTTCACGAAAAAACTACGCTTTTGCAGCGATATTCTCGCGAAAACGTGAAATTTGAGCAATTGTGTAGCCGTTATAGAAGTGACAGATTAGACACAAAAGAATGTTTTATAGATTTAAAAGCCCAGTGTTCAGCGTTTAATCCTGATATTATTATTTTCGTTCGCGATTTGGACAGCGAGCGCAAACGCGAAACACGCGCCACATATTTTGAAAAATGCACAGCTTGCGCTTACATCAAACAGCAAATTCACTTGCTTTTTGTGTATGAAATAGAAGCGTTGATTTTAGCCGATTTGGACGTGACCACGCAGTTTTATCACCTAAAAAAGCCGTTGCAATTGGCAAAAAGCCTTGTAAAAGAAACAAACCCCAAAGGTTTTTTGAAAGCAGCGATTTGGGAAGCAACGGAGCGAAAAATGGAGTATTCAGAGTCGGATATGCGCGAATTAGCAACGGTTCTCGACCTTGAATTATTAGAAAAAAACTATCCGATTTGGAGCGATTTTATTGCAAATTTTGATGGAATTTTGTAATTTTTTTAAATTAAAAAAACAGCAATTGTACCCGTTCAAACAAAAAACTGCTTCTGATTTTATTTCCAAATCAGAATAACCATACCCGCCAATATACATGCCGAACCTGCCAGCAGTTTACCCGTGACGGGTTCTTTGAGGAGCAAAAAAGAGAGCAGCAGCGTGACTACAATACTGCCTTTATCGATGCTCGCCACATACGAAACCTGCCCTATTTTCATAGCGCGGTAGTAAAAAATCCACGACAGCGAAGTCGTTATGCCCGATAGCGTCAAAAAAATAAGGTTGCGCAACGGCGCAACGTGCAGTTCCGCTACCGCATCGCGGAACACAAAAGCATTCGTCACCACTATCGCAAAAACGACCGTCGTGCGGAGCGCGAGCGCGGTATCGGAACTCAAGTCTTTCATACCAAACTTGGCGATGACGGAGGTCAATCCTGCAAAAAACATCGCTATAACGGCGTAAATCACCCATTTTTCCATAATAACTTTCTATTTTAGTGCAAATAACTATGTGATTTATGAATGTAAATATACAATTTTATTCACAATAAAAATATTTCAAT
>JAYWGJ010000204.1:0-2404 GCA_043778315.1 Saprospiraceae bacterium
CATTTTATAGTATAAAAAACCGCCACGAACGCCATTAAATAGCATAATAATAAAAATACTGCCTATCGCTGCACCCACAAACCCGAAGCTGATAATACAGACATAATTGATGCCTACGGCAAGCGAAGTGAGCAGCAAATTGAGGAATGCACTGGTGCGGTAAAACCGCGAAAAAGCGATGATTTCGTAGTTAATGCCAACGCTCATATCCAAAACCTTAGCGATACCCAACAGCAAAATGACTATTTTTCCACCTTTGTACAACTGTCCGTTTGGTATAAACGCGAATATCGCATCGGCGTTGCACCAAAGCAATAATAAGAGTAAAGCTCCTACAATAAGCAGATTTAGAGCTGATTTTTTGTATAATTCGGCTATTTTAGCCGTGTCGTTGTCTTTAAACGCAGTAGCTAAAAGCGGAAATACGACTTGCTGCACCGCCGCTCTCGGCATATCAATCAGCAAAATCAGCTTGGCAGCCATGCCGTAAACGCCCGTATCGTCTAAGCCGACAATCGCACCCAACATCAGCGTATCGAGTTTCGCGACAAGCAAGCCGCCCACATTACCCAAAGTGATAAAAAGCGAAAAAGCGAGCATTTCATTGCGGAGCTTTTTGGTGATAACACGGAGCGGCGACGCGCCGAGTTGCCACAAACCAATATATCGCGTATAAGCGATAATGCAAAATAAAATAAATAAGTGCGCCCCCAAAAACCAACGCATAAAACCGTCAAATTGTATCACGCCGTACCAAAGCAGCAAGGTAGCGATGATAACGACTATTCGCTTCGCTGCCTCTTTAAATAGCGTAGGTACGGCAGCAAAAAAGTTGGATTTGCAATACGTTTCTAAGGCTAAAAAATATATCGTGAGCGCGGTGAGCGGCAATATGTAGTGCCAATATTGTAGCAGCAAAGGGCTGCTCGAGTAGGCGGATTGCAACGCAGATTGAAACCCCCAAAGCAAAAACGCAGCGATAATTACGCCGCCCGTCGGCAAGGCGAGCAGTAGCCATAAAAAGCCATTGTGTCCGTTGTCTTTATCTCTAAAATACGGAAAAAAGCGAATACAAAGGTTCGGCGTACCCGCCATAGCGAAGGTCGCGAGCATAGAAGTTGCCTCTTCGAGGACGCGTATCAAACCGATTTGCGCGCTGCTAAGGACTAACGGGAAGAGAAAAAGGAAGCTCACAAAGCCCAAAATAACGCCTATATAAGAGGCGGCGGTGGTTTGTATGCCTTGTTTGATGACGATGCCCATTGGTAAAAAAAGAAATTTATCCGCTTATTGAGCGTAGCAAAAGTAATATACTTATCTTTGCGTAAAAGTACCATTTAAACCTTGTATTTCCTAAACAACAAAATATGACTGTCGATTACAGTGTTTTTAGCAACCGCCTACAAAAAATGAACAAGCATTTTGGCAAATGGGCGCGCCGACAAGGCATCACTTGTTTTCGAGTGTATGATTGCGACGTGCCGCAGTTCCCGTTTACGGTAGATAAATATGAAAATTATTTATATGTAAACGAGTACAAAACGAGCTACCCGATGACGACCGAAGACTATACGGCGTGGCTCGAAACGTGCTTGCAATGCGTGGCGGACGTGTTTGAAGTGCCACTCAAAAACGTGTTTTTGAAGCTCCGCGTACAGCAAAAAGGCATTCAGCAGTACGAAAAAGAAGGCGCGGAGCTACAACAACACGCCGTCACGGAACACGGCTTGAAGTTCATCATCAATCTCTCCGACTACTTAGATACGGGTCTTTTTTTAGACCATCGCAACACGCGCAAAATGGTTTTTGATGCCGCAAAAGACAAGCGCGTACTCAATTTATTCGCTTATACGGGTTCGTTTTCGGTGTATGCGGCTGCCGCAGGCGCGTCAAAAATCACGACTATCGACCTCTCTAATACCTATTTGGATTGGGCGAAAGCCAATTTTAAACTCAATAAACTCAATATTACGAACAAATACGAGTTTGTGCAAGCCGACGTGAAGGCGTGGCTCGCCGCTCCGCCCGCTAATGCGATGTACGACATCATTATTTTAGACCCGCCCACGTTCTCGAACTCCAAGCGCATGGACGACGTACTAGATATTCAGCGCGACTACGATACGCTGCTCAAACAATGCCTGACAATACTCGCGCCGCAGGGCGTTATTTATTTCTCCACCAATTTCCGAAAATTTGTGATGGACGAAGGCGCGGTATATCGTTCTACCGTAAAAAATATCACGCACCTAAGCATTCCCGACGATTTTAAAGACAAAAAAATACACCGTTGCTACGAAATTAGACACCGATAAAATAGTGATTAGTGATTAACGATTAGTTTTCAATTGACCACTATTTTTCCAATTCTTTTATCAAATCCTCCAATTCCCACGCGTCGGTG
>JAYWGJ010000205.1:0-6507 GCA_043778315.1 Saprospiraceae bacterium
TCAATGATTAACGAGCGAAAAACTGTTCACTATTCACTGTTAGTTATTCACTAATTAGTGTTCGCTAAAAAAACGGCAGGTGTGCCTAACGGCGCGTTCACGGTGCGCCATTCGCCGTTGCTACTTATTTTTTCTTTGGTAAAATAATGCGTCCACTCCCCTTTCGGGAAATAGCCGCGCACGGTAGTTGCGCCTTTGCGCAGCACAGGCAAAACGAGTAGTTCGCTACCCAAAAAAAACTGCGCTTGCAAGTCAATCGTGTTTGGGTCGTCGGGGTAGCAAAACCAAGTGTGGCGTATCATCGGAACGCCGTTTTGGAGTGCTTCTTGGTAGGTTTTGTGTAAATAAGGCAGTAAATCGTCATGTATTTTACTGAATTTGGCAAAAAAACGAGCGGCTGCGGTATCGCTATACACTTGCAAATTGTAGTCGGGCGCGAGTCCTTCGTGCGTTCTGAAAACGGGCGTGAAAGCGGCAAGTTCTATCCAACGGCAGAGCAGTTCGCGGTTGCGCGTCATGCGCAAAAAGCCTTTTTTGAATGACGTGAATCCGCCAATATCACCATGATTGACCATCGTGCCGCTCCATCCGCTACTGAGCAGCGCAGGTACGAGCGACGGTAAGCCGTCGTTTTTGCCCCAGGTCGTATTTTGGTCGCCCGCCCATTGCACCAAAGTGCCGCAATTAAACGCCGACCGCGTAAAATAATTAAGCTGTTTTTCGGGCTGCCGCGCCTTGATTTCGGCATTCATTTTTTGCCATAATTCGGGATATAATTGGTGCGCTGCCAACGTTTTAGCGTCGTTTTTATCTATCGGATACCACTCGCCAAAATCCGCCATCCAACCCGAAAAGCCGTTATCTACTAAGTTTTTTTGTATCACGCTGTCGCGCAACCACGTCGCGGCGGGGGCATTTTGTAGGTCTATCAGATAAACATCAAAACCTGTGGCGCGTATTTTGTGGGGCTGCCCGTCGGCGTTCGCCACGACATATTTTTTGGCTACCGCTTCGCGTGCCAGCGGCAACCCGTCTGCCAAAAACGGGTTCACATAACCCAACAAACGGATATTATTACTATCTAAATGCGCCTTGAACGCCGAAAAATGATGATAACGAACGGTATCTAATTGCCAATTCCAGTTCAGTTGTTTGCCGAAAGGCGTAACGCGCCGCCCGCACCAGTCTTGTATCCAAACGGCGGAAGGCTTGCAGCCGTTGCGTTGCAGCGTTTTCAGTTTTTGCAAAACGGTATCTGTTCCTCCTTGTACGCCCAAAATTGTACCAAAAAACCAGTCGTTTACGCCGTTATTAGGTGTCGGAACGCCGCGCAGCGCGTCGGTTAATTTAGGTAGTTTTGCCGCTTTATTTTGGTGAATAATTAAAGAAAATGGATTAATTTTGGTCGATGAAAAGCACACAAAATCAGCAACAGTGCGGCGGCGCAAATCTATCGCCGACCAAGTAGCGGTATTGACTATCAGGCGTTTATGGGTGGTGACAAAGCGCGCCGCAGGCGCAAAAGTAGTAAAACGATTGCCTGCCGCATTGCGCAAATTCGCCAACTGCGTGATGCCTACGTCGCCACGCCCGATGCCTTGCTCTTCTACCAAAAACGATAGGCGATACCCGTCCAATTTGACGTGACTAAACTGCTCGCCGCCGCCAAAATAATGCTCGTCGTCGGGGCGATACAAATGCCAGGTGAGCATCAGATTTTTATAATTTTCGTTTAACTGCGGTAGCAAATATATCGCACGGCGACTATTAGAATGCCGGTACAGGTCAATACTTAACAGCGTAGTATCAGTTGCCGTTCGAGCTATAATTATAAAATCGTTTGCATCTCTATTTTTATCAATATTCCGCGCGGGTATTATTTTTTTTAGAAAATAAGGCTTGCTATTGCTTGATTTAAACTTCAAATCAAAGCTGCCCATCGTCATTTTTGCCCTTGCGATTTTGGCATTGGCTACTGTACAAATTGGCTTTTGTAAATCAAATTGTAATATCGGCTCTGCCGTATTGTCATCAAAATAAAAACATAAAATATGCTGATTGAGCGTATCGCAATGAAGCATTTGTGCATCGCTTTTCGAGATAGTTAGTAAACATAATAAAATTAGTGTATAGATATTTTTCATTTGTAAGTAAATAACTGATTTGTTGAAGTAAGGGCAAGTATTATAAGCAAAAAAATATTACTTTAAATAGCCAGAATAAATTAGTTCTGATTATTTACCCACACTCGAAAAATAGCCTAAATCTAACGCAGTGTTGGCATGAACAAAAATAAAGGTAGCAAAACTACCATTATTTGCAGTGAACGGGCGTAGCCCAGACCAGTGAGCATATAGTAACTTATTTTGGACGCGTTCCTAGATAACTGCATTTCACGAAAATACTTTTTATTAACGACATAGATATTTCACTACGGTTTAACTATTTTTTGACGTTCCCGATAATCACGCCTAATTTCAAACATTTATCCATTTTTTCTAAAATGTGACAATACTATACCTGCCGCAACCGCTACGTTAAGCGATTCGGCGGCTCCGACGGCGGGAATAGTAAGCCGATGCGTTAGTAACGTTTGCAAATCGGGCGACAAACCCTGACTTTCGTTACCCATCAATACAAAACCGCGCGGTTGCAAGTCGGCGGCGTATATAGAACTGCCGTGTAGCACTGTTCCGTAAATAGGAAGTTTTGGATATTCTGCCAAAAATTGCGGTAAATCAACTGTGTGCGTTGCCATACGCATACAAGAACCCATACTCGCCTGCACGACTTTTGGCGAAAAAACGTCGCAGCAGTCCGCGCTACAAAATACTTGCGCCACACCAAACCAATCGGCTATCCGCAAAATGGTTCCCATATTTCCTGGGTCTTGTATGGTTTGCAAGACCAAAGATAAACTGTTCGGTATCAAATCATTATCTATCGTGAACGTGGGTATTCGCACCAATAAAAGCAACGGTGATGCGGTGCTAAAACTACTATGCTTTTTTAATTCGTCGGGTGTTGCTTCGTCTATTTTACCGCGCAAATCGGGCAAAATATCGGCATTAGCGATAAGCCAATCCGCCGTCGCAAAAATATGCTCAACCGCTTGCGGGTAGCGTTGCAATATTTCTACCGATATTTTATGCCCTTCTACAATAAAAAGTCCGTATTTTGCACGAAATTTAGGCAGACGGAGCGCGGCAATGCGTTTTTGTTGGTTTATGCTAATCATATATTAATAGTGAATAGTGAACAGTGAATAGTGAACAGTCGGTGAGTTTAAGCAAATAGTGAATAGTGAACAGTGAATAGTGAACAGTCGGTGGGTTTAAGCAAATAGTGAATAGTGAATAGTGAACAGTCGGTGGGTTTAAGTAGCAATATATTAACATTTTACAAAAAATATTTTATAAACATTTATTTATGTTTAAATTTGCAGCAAATATATAGCTAATAATTATTTTTTTAACTTTAAATCAAATATAAAAATGAAAGAAAGTATATTAAGAACAAAATCGTTTAACTTTGCTTTACGCATTGTCAATCTTTCTAAATTATTAATAGCTGATAAAAAAGAATATCTATTAAGTAAACAATTAATTCGCTCAGGTACTTCTATCGGTGCAAATATCAGAGAAGCAGGTTACGCGCAAAGTAAAGCAGATTTTGTACACAAACTTTCTATTTCATTAAAAGAAGCAGGATAAACAGAATATTGGTTAGAACTGTTGTATCGCGCAGATTTTATTACAGGAAAAGAATTTATTTCGATAGATGCAGATGTCAAAGAGTTGCTTAAAATGTTAATTGCAAGTATTAATTCAGCAAAAAAATAAATTAAATTTTATTAAAAACTGTTTACTAAAATTAAAAAACTGTTTACTTAAATTCACCGACTGTTCACTATTCACTGTTTACTGTTCACTCAAAAATTTTCACTGTTCACTGTTCACTTAAAATTGTTCACTTAAAACAATGTTTAAAATATCAAAATTTTTCTTTTTTACGTTCGCAATAAGCGTATTGTTTTCTTGCAACAATACACGCCTGTTGCAGGAAAATCAACGGCTGTTGATGCGCAACGAATTTGTATTGGAAGGCGGTAAATATACGTTGGAACAATCTCGAGCTATAACTTACGACTTAGAAAGTTATACTAAACAAAAGCCAAACTCTAAATTTTTACACTTTTGGGCAGTTTCAGGCTTTCCGATACGTTTATGGTTATATAATGCAGCGGCAAACGTGCCTTGTAATACAGAAAAAACGTCCAAAAAGTATAAGGAACAATTAGCAAAAGCGATAAAAAAAAGCGAACAGTCGCTAAAAAAACTCTCGCAACTAAAAATATTACGAGATAGTAGTAATTATTTTGCACAACGGGCAAAAATAAGCGCCGATAGTGCGGTTGTAAAACAAATTATACAACGTGGAAAAGTTTGTGATACGTCAGGATTGCGTCGATGGGCGTTATTTAGAAGTGGCGAACCACCTGTAATTATCGACACTTTCTTGCAAAAACGCTCTGCAATAGCGATGCAGCATAGTCTTAACAATCAAGGATATTTTAAAGCAAAAGTATGGACAGAGCAACGGAATTTACAAAAAAAATATGCAGCAGCCGTATATCATGTAAACGCAGGCGCGTTGTATACTTTAGGCGACTCGGTACAATATGTAAGCGACGATGCCGCAATAATAAATATATTGCAACAACACAGAAAAGAATCTTTTTTATTGCCAAAAAAAACAGTGAGTAGTAAGAATTTTGAGTTAGAACGCAGCCGCGTAGTCAGATTACTCAAAAATAATGGTTATTTTTACTTTTCACCAAATGCCGTAGATTTTGAAGGTGATACTGTTAGCCTAAAAAAAGAACGCACACATATAAAATTAAAAATCCTGCCGCCGCCAGATAGTTCTTTGCACCACGCATACAGAATGAATGAAGTGCGGATTTATACTGATTTGAAACCAGAAAACACTAAAATACCGCTCGCTGCGCAATTTGATACAATTATAAATAGAAATGGCTTGGATTATTACGAGCGACAACATACTTTTATGCGCCGCGAAGTGTTAGAAAAAACCTTTCAGGTGCAACGCGATTCTTTGTTTCGGTTAGATAATTATGAGCGAACGCTAAAACGATTACGCGATTTAGGTGTGTACAAATTTACAGAGGTTCGGTTTGCCAACGCAGACTCTGCCAATTTACACCGCCTGAATGCAGTAGTTAATCTTACACCAGCAAAAAAAATGGAATGGAGCTACAACGGAGATATACGCAACGCTTTTTCGTCGGGACAAGCTTTAGGGTTTACGGGCGGCTTACAATTTTTGCACCATAACTTATTTAAAGGTGCGGAGCAACTTTCTACTAGCGTGGAAGGTGGTATCGAAACACCGTTAGATTTTTCAGATACGCGAAATATTGCTTATAATTTTCGAGAAAATATCGAAATTTCTTCACCGCGCCTCATCGTGCCGTATCAGCTTCGCGACTCCGAGTTGCGGTATCGCGCACGCACGCGATTTATACTTTCGCACGCCCGTCAGGTGCAAGGCAATATTGACAACGCTGCTATCGCGCCGATTTCATTTAACACCATCGGCGTAAGTATTAAATCTATTGCAGCGTCAATTAAACCGTTTTTTAGTTCTAATATTTTTGCTACTTCGATGGGCTACGAATGGAATGAGTCGCCTACTATTCGCCATAATTATACACCTTTAAGTATAGCGTTGCAAGATATTACAGCAAGTGCAGACCTTACAGGCGATAATAAATTTCTCAAAAAAAGTTTTAAACCTACTTTTATACTCGGTAGTAACTACAGTATTACGCGAGTGTATGCTAACTCAGAAAAAAAGCAAAGTTTAAAATTACGAGGTAACTTCGAGATGTCAGGAAACATTCCTTTTTTATTCAGTAAACTTATCCGAAACGATACGTTTTTAGAACGCGCTTCGTCGGTAGATTACTCTCAATTTCTACGGCTTGACGGCGAAATGATTTACTACAAATCTCTTTCCGCTACCGTAAGTTTTGCAGCGCGTTTTGCTACAGGTATTGGCGCGACGTATGGTCATTCTATAAAAGATGAACTTCCTTTTTATAAGCAGTTTTCCGTAGGCGGTCCGAACAGTATTCGCGCTTGGAATATACGACAATTGGGTGCAGGTGCGCAAATCAATAATTTAACGACAAACAATCAAACAGGTTTTCAGACAGGTGATATAAAGTTAGAAAGCAGCGTAGAACTTCGTTTTGATATTTTTGAAATGATGAAAGGCGCAATTTTTGCCGACGCAGGCAACGTATGGAGTCTGCGCCCTACCGATAATAATGCGCAGTTTAACACTAATACTTTTTTGGAGCAAATAGCCTTAGGTATAGGCACAGGAACGCGACTTGATTTTTCTTATTTTGTACTACGATTTGACCTTGCTTATCCGATACGCTACCCTTATTTGCAACATTATGATTACGAAATAAAC
>JAYWGJ010000206.1:0-2402 GCA_043778315.1 Saprospiraceae bacterium
CATTTTATAGTATAAAAAACCGCCACGAACGCCATTAAATAGCATAATAATAAAAATACTGCCTATCGCTGCACCCACAAACCCGAAGCTGATAATACATACATAATTGATGCCTACGGCAAGCGAAGTGAGTAGTAAATTTAGTAATGCACTAGTGCGGTAAAACCGCGAAAAAGCGATGATTTCATAATTGATGCCTACGCTCATATCCAAAACCTTAGCTATACCCAACAACAAAATTACTATTTTTCCGCTTTTGTACAACTGCCCGTTTGGTATAAACGCGAATATCGCATCGGCGTTGCACCAAAGCAATAATAAGAGCAACGCGCCTACAATAAGCAGGTTTAGAGCTGATTTTTTGTATAATTCGGCGATTTTAGCCGTGTCGTTGTCTTTAAACGCAGTAGCTAAAAGCGGAAATACGACTTGCTGCACAGCCGCTCTCGGCATATCAATCAGCAAAATCAGCTTGGCAGCCATGCCATAAACGCCCGTATCGTCTAATCCGACAATCGCACCCAACATCAGCGTATCGAGCTTTGCGACAAGCAAACCGCCCACATTACCCAAAGTGATAAAGAGCGAAAAATCGAGCATCTCGTTGCGGAGTTTTTTGGTGATAACACGGAGCGGTGATGCGCCGAGTTGCCACAAACCAATATATCGCGTATAAGCGATAATGCAAAATAAAATAAATAAGTGCGCGCCCAAAAACCAACGCATAAAACCGTCGAATTGTATCGCACCGTACCAAAGCAGCAAGGTAGCGATGATAACTATTATTCGCTTCGCTGCCTCTTTAAATAACGTAGGCACGGCAGCAAAAAAGTTGGATTTGCAGTACGTTTCTAAGGCTAAAAAATACATCGTGAGCGCGGTGAGCGGCAGTATATATTGCCAATATTGCAGCAGCAAAGGGCTGCTCGAGTAGGCGGATTGCAACGCAGATTGAAACAGCCAAAGCAAAAACGAAGCTATAATTACGCCGCCCGTCGGCAAGGCGAGCAGCAGCCACAAAAAGCCATTGTGTCCGTTCGTTTTATCTCTAAAATAAGGAAAAAAACGGATACAAAGGTTCGGCGTACCCGCCATCGCGAAGGTCGCGAGCATAGAAGTTGCCTCCTCGAGGACGCGTATCAAACCGATTTGCGCGCTGCTGAGGACTAACGGGAAGAGAAAAAGGAAGCTCACAAAGCCCAAAATCACGCCTATATAGGACGCGGCGGTGGTTTGTATGCCCTGTTTGATGACGATGCCCATGAAGTTGAAAAAAGAAATTTGCGCGTTTATTGAGCGTAGCAAAAGTAATATACTTATCTTTGCGCAAAAGTACCATTTAAACCTTGCATTTTACAACAAAATATGACCGTCGATTACAGCGTTTTTAGCAACCGCCTACAAAAAATGAACAAGCATTTTGGCAAATGGGCGCGCCGACAAGGCATCACTTGTTTTCGAGTGTATGATTGCGATGTGCCGCAGTTTCCGTTTACGGTCGATAAATACGAAAATTATTTATATGTAAATGAGTACAAAACGAGCTACCCGATGACCACCGAAGACTATACGGCATGGCTCGAAACGTGCTTGCAATGCGTAGCGGACGTGTTTGAAGTGCCGCTCAAAAACGTTTTTTTGAAGCTCCGCGTACAGCAAAAAGGCATTCAACAGTACGAAAAAGAAGGCGCGGAGCTACAACAACACGCCGTCACCGAACACGGTTTGAAGTTCATTATCAATCTCTCCGACTACTTAGATACGGGTTTGTTTCTAGACCATCGCAACACGCGCAAAATGGTTTTTGACACCGCAAAAGACAAGCGCGTACTTAATTTATTTGCTTATACGGGTTCGTTTTCGGTGTATGCGGCTGCCGCAGGCGCGTCGAAAATTACGACTATCGACCTTTCTAATACTTATTTGGATTGGGCGAAAGCCAATTTTAAACTCAATAAACTCCATATTACGAACAAATACGAGTTTGTGCAAGCCGACGTGAAGGCGTGGCTCGCCGTTCCGCCCGCTAATGCGATGTACGACATCATTATTTTAGACCCGCCTACGTTCTCGAACTCCAAGCGCATGGACGACGTACTCGATATTCAGCGCGATTACGATACGCTGCTCAAACAATGCCTGACAATACTCGCGCCGCAGGGCGTTATTTATTTCTCCACCAATTTCCGCAAATTCGTGATGGACGAAGGCGCGGTATATCGTTCTACCGTAAAAAATATCACACACCTAAGCATTCCCGACGATTTTAAAGACAAAAAAATACACCGTTGCTACGAAATTAGGCACCGATAAAATAGTGATTAGTGATTAACGATTAGTTTTCAATTGACCACTATTTTTCCAATTCTTTTATCAAATCCTCCAATTCCCACGCGTCGGTG
>JAYWGJ010000207.1:0-2401 GCA_043778315.1 Saprospiraceae bacterium
AAAACGCATGGCGCAAGCAGCCTCGCGCCGTTGGTTTCGGGTGCTTGCAACGTGGACGTAACCTGCCCCGAAGGGGCAAATTGGGTCAATGAACGCCACGCTACCGTGACGCTTTTGACCACCGCAAACGCTAGTCAAGCGTTTTGCTCTGGTGCGATAGTGAATAATTTGCGTCAAGACTGCACGCCTTATATGCTCACCGCCGACCACTGTATCACTGGTACCTCGGCGGCAGGCTATCAGCAAATGGCGTTTTATTTTAATCACGAACACGCTACTTGCGGCGGAACGATAGAAAGTACCAACCAAATTGTAGCTGGTGCTGTATTTTGTGCTTCGTCGGGTGGGAGTACTACTCAGCAGTCAGATTTTGCCTTATTGCGCATCACAAGTCCAATTCCGGCGGCGGCAAATATGTACTTTTCGGGTTGGGACGCAAATGATGTGGCTTCTCCGAGCGGCGTAGGCATACATCACCCTGCGGGTGACGTGAAGAAAATTTCTACCTACAATACGCCTTTGGTTTCTACCGATTACAGCGCGCCCGCGCCAGGTGTGACGCACTGGTACGTTCAATGGGTTGCGACGCAAACGAACTATGGCATCACCGAAGGCGGCTCGTCGGGTTCGCCCTTATTCAATAGTAGTAATCGCATCGTGGGCGACCTTTCGGGTGGTCCGTCTTCGTGTACCGCAACCGACAAATCGGACTATTATGGCAAATTTTCTTACTCCTGGACTTCGTGCGGAACGACCCTCGCAACGCAATTAAAACCTTGGCTCGACCCCGACAATACAGGCGTAATGGCGATGGACGGGACTTACGCGCCGTGTAGCGGTTTTTTATTAGCGACAGCTTCCGCCACAAAATCCGTTTGCGCAGGAGCGACCGACTCTGTAAGCATAACGACCACTATAAATGGCACGGCTACGCCTGTAACACTTGTCGTAACGGGGCTTCCTGCGGGCGTAACTGCCACGCTCACGCCTGCAACTTTGGCAGCAACAGGTAATTCACTCCTTACTTTTGCGGTAGGCACGAGCGCAGCTACAGGGACTTACAACGTAACGGTGACGGGTACAAACGCTACCTCTACCAAAATAAAAGTCGTCGCTTTAACGATTACAAATGCCATACCCACTACTACAATACTAAATACGCCGCTCGACGCGGCAACAAATATCATCAATACGCCGACTTTGGACTGGGCTGCTATTGCAGGTGCGAGTAATTATACTGTACAATTAGCGACGGATAATGCTTTCGCGAATATCGTCGCAACGGGCAACTCGCCCTTAAATAATTTTACCGTTTCGGGAGCTTTATTATCAACGACAACCTACTACTGGCGCGTTCGAGCGGTGAATGGTTGTGGAACTGGCGCGTTTAGTACACCGTTTAGTTTTACCACAAACAATACGCAATGCGCCATAGTTACGAATAGTACGATAACCAATCTATTGGATACCGCAACCACAACAACAACGGTAGCCTTTGGCGGTGGCGGTGCAATATCGAGCGTTCGCGTCCTTAATTTGCAAGGTACACATACCTATACAGGCGACCTTACGTTCACCCTCATTTCGCCGCAAGGCACTCGCGTAGTCTTATTATCTAATTTGTGTGGTACTGCCAATGATTTTGATTTAAGCCTCGATGATGCCTCTACATTAGGTGCGCCTGCTTGTCCTTTAACGGGCGGTTTCACCTATCAACCCGAGAGTCCTCTATCGGTCTTCAACGGCGAAAACCCTGCTGGCAACTGGACAATGGAAGTGACGGATAACGGCGCGATGGACACTGGCGTTATGAAAAATTGGAGTTTAGCTATTTGTTTCACCTCGAGTAGTGCTATTTGTGTTTTAAGTGCGAATGTATCGGCTGCGAATATTTGCGCAGGTGGCGCGGTAACAGCAACGGCAGCAAACGGCGCGGCTTCTACTTCAACCTACGCTTGGGCGAACGGTGCAACAACGGCAACTATTAGTAATTTAGCGGTCGGAATTTACACGGTGACTATCACAAATGGCGCGTGTTCGGCAACCAATTCTGTAAGCGTTGCGGCTGTGCCGACAATAGCTATTGCAGGAAATGCAAGCTCTTGCGGCGCAACAACTTTGACCGCTTCGGGCGGAACAGCCTACGCTTGGAGCGGCGGAAACGCGACAGTTCCTCCTGTTTTGGGCGCGCAACGCTTTACCCTAAACGGAACTTATACGGTAACGGTAACTGGCGCAAGCGGCTGCACGGTTGCCTCGTCGATTATTGTGGTTATAAATACAAATCCTACTTTGTCAACAACCGGCGCGACAACCGCTTGCGGCACACTGACCTTGACTATCACGCCTATAACTGGCGCAACCTATGCGTGGAGCGGCGGTAACGCACCTGCAAGCAACG
>JAYWGJ010000208.1:0-28330 GCA_043778315.1 Saprospiraceae bacterium
ACAGCGAACTCATAAGTCAAACAAATACCGAACTCCGCGAGCGCGTGTTCGCACAGATGCACCAAAACGTGGCGTATGTGAAAGCGCAGATAAAGTAGGGGGATTGGGGGATTTTAACACATAAAAAAGGTGCTATTGGTTATCCCAATAGCACCTTTTTTTATCAAAACTAAAAAAAACACTCATACAACACGGTTCGGATTTTTGCAAAAACCTCGAAAAACACGCTTAATGCCGCCGATATTGCACCTTTGTAATCCCCCTGTCGCACGCCGGCGAAACCAGACAAGTCAATGGTTTTGAGGCCCGCCATTAGTACATCGAGTCAGCATTTAAAAAATTAACTATTGAATTTGAAAAACGTGAAGCCGCGCCGTATGAATGCTACGCAAAGGTAGAATGCAGTTGCGATATTTGCAAATAAAAAATGCTTTTTTTAGGCGATTTTTTAGTGCTTTTAAAAAACTCTACGCATCAAAATCTACATTGATAGCCGCCGTAGTCGGGCGCGCGGTACAAGCCAAAATATAGCCGTCTGCCACTTCGTCGTCGTTGAGCGCGAAACAAGCGTCCATTTCTACTTTTCCCGAATTTAATTTGGCAATACAAGTAGAACACGCACCGCTTTTACAAGAGAAAGGCGCATCGTAACCTGCTTTGAGCAGCGAGTCCAAAATCGTTTGTCCTGCCGCAATCGGCACTTCAAATTTTTTGCCGTTGAGCTTCACGGCTGCTACACTCGCGCCTGTATGCACTAATGCGGCGGCTGCCGCGCCTTCTTTTTGCTCGGTCGCGGACGAGAAAACCTCCATGTGAAACTGCTTTTTGTCGATGCCGCGTGCGGCAACTACCGCCTCCAAATTGCGCATCATCGGTAGCGGACCGCAGGTGAAAAACACCGTTTCGGCGGTCGGCGCAGGGTTACGGTCGAGCCAGGTATTGATAGCTTTTTGGTCGGGAACGCCTACTAATCCTGTCCACGAACTCGTCGATTTTTTCATAAAACCAAACATACCGCCGCCCGTTTTGTCTTGCTTCGGGTCACTCAATATGTGTTCTACAAAAAGCTGCCCTTCGTAGCGGCGTTGCAAGTCTTCGAGTTGCGCTTTGAAGATAATCGAGTCCTCGTCGTAGTTGCCATACAGCAAAAACAGACTGCTTTTCGGTTCTTTTTCGAGTACCGTTTTGATGATGGAGTACAAGGGCGTGATACCGCTCCCGCCACCTAAAAAGTAGAAGCTGCGGTATTTTGCGGCATCGAGCGGCAGTGTGAACCGTCCTTGCGGCGGCATCACTTGCAGCGTTTCGCCCGCTCTTGCGTGGTCGTTGAGGTGATTAGACATCACGCCGCCCTTGATGCGCTTGACGCTAACGGTAAGCGTGCCCTCTACGGGACTACTCGACATCGAGTAGGCGCGGCGCACTTTTTCGCCCTTCAGCTCCGTCTCGAGCGTGATGTATTGACCGTGTTCGTACTCGAATACGTCGGCGAGCAATGGCGGTACTTCAAAAGTGATAGAAATTGCGTCAGCGGTTTCGCGACGGACTTCCGCTATCCTAAGCGGGTGCAATTGTGGGGTCATAACTTGTCGGAATTTGTTTAAAAATACCCTTTAATTTTATATTAAAGTAATTATTAACAGAATCCTGCAAAGTTAGTTTATTTTCTTTTAAAAATTGTGGTTCGCACACCTGAATTATAAAAGCATGGTCGCTGACCGCCAAAAAATGCGGGTCGAGGTCGTTAGCAAGCAAGCCTTCGGCTACGCCGAGTTTGTAAAACTCGTGTAATTTGTTGGTGATGTAATTTTGCAACACCATAATACGTTGAAAAAGATAAGGGTGTTCTACTTTTAAGTCGGCTACGAAAGTAGCAGAAAAATCACTTAACTGATTGCTGATGAATACAATAGACTGTTTGTATCGCTCCCAATATCCAATTGAAGTATCAAAAAGTATCATATCAAACTCTGCGGTGCGCGCCACGCGCATATCTATCATCTCTTCCAAGACCTCCAAATGCGTCGCGTAATGCTTGTACAAAGTAGCTTTGCTGATGTCCAAAATAGTAGAAATTTCGTTCATATTAAACGAAGTAAGACCCGTTTTGAAAAAATAGGGCGATATATGTTGTACCCAATCCGCCCGAAGTTCAGGATTGTCGATGCGTACCTTATCGATTGGTTTGCGTCCCATAAAATAATTGTTACTATTATGTATTAAGAAAAAAAGAGGAAATTGCTGTTTTGAACTAATATTTATCTAATAATGTTGTAGATATTATTTACAATATAATTGTTTTAAAAAAATGCGTCACAAACTATGTTACAAAAAATTGTTTTAGTATAATTTGTTAATCTAATTTCGTGCCAAAACCTTACTTTTAAGTAGAAAATATTAGAAAATATTAATTTGTTTTTAATATCAAAATATTTAATCTATTTCAATGCCGTTTTTCTGTTTTGATACCTATTATTTTTACAATGTATAATATTTTGATAATCAACGTTTTTTGGTCATTAATAAAAAAAATATTTAATTTGTTCGACTTACCAAATCTAAAACTGTATTTTTGCGGGTATTCACATTCGGTATACAAAGGTAAGCATTTTGTAAACAAAAAAAGTAAAAATAATTTATTTTATATTGAAACCTAAAAAGATAATTTATTGTATAAAAAAAAATCGTATAAATAAAATTTATTATGTATCGTAATTTTAAATATTTGATTGCTTATATCGTACCTTCATCGGCACTTTTAGCAGTTTATGCGGGTGGCTTTTGGTCATTTTCTGCTATTTACCTCGCATTTATGATTATTCCTTTCATGGAACTGTTTTTGCCTACTTCGGTGGTCAATCACGCGCCTGAGGAGGAGGAGTCGCGGCTAAGTCAAAACGGATTTAGCTTGATGCTTTACCTAAACTTGCCTATACTGTATTTTATTATGGGCTATTTTGTTTATAAAATAAGCTATACCGATTTGCAGCTTTTCGAGCAAATTGGTATGACGTTAAGCGTCGGTATTGTCTGCGGTGCGCTCGGTATCAACGTAGCGCACGAACTCGGGCATCGCGAAACATGGTGGGAGCAACTGATGTCAAAAATGATGCTGCTGACCTGTCACTATATGCACTTTTTTATAGAGCATAATCGCGGGCATCACAAAAACGTATCGACCGATGAAGACCCTGCGTCGTCGCGGTTGAACGAGTCGCTCTATGCTTTTTTTATCCGTTCGGTGCGCGACAGCTACCTCGATTCGTGGAAATTGGAGAAAGAACGCTTGCGGCGCGAGGCAAAACCCGCGCTCAATATCGCCAACGAAATGATTTGGTATCAGATTATTCAAGTCGCTTATATCGCATCAATCGGCATCTTTTTTGGCATACAAAGTATGTTTCTAGTCATTTTAGCGGGTATTATTGGCTTTTTATTATTAGAAACCATTAATTATATAGAGCATTATGGCTTGCGCCGACAAAAAATGCCTTCGGGACGCTATGAAAAAGTGATGCCCTACCATTCTTGGAACTCCGACCACGAATTAGGGCGTATTGTGCTATACGAACTCACCCGCCATAGTGACCATCACTATAAAGCGACTCGAAAATATCAAATTTTGCGTCATTTTGACGAAAGTCCGCAGCTACCATACGGCTATCCAGGCTCTATGCTTTTGGCGTTTGTACCGTCGTTATGGTTCAAAAGAATGAACTCCGAAGTAGCTCGTTTCAATAATCTGCAGCGCGCCGCCGAGTAAAAAAATGAAAAAAGATTGCTTATAATATAGTAATAAGCATTTAAAAATCTATCTTTGCTTCCCGCAAAAAATTGCGCAAAAATTCATTTGTGCAGATAATTTGTCGCGAATTGTAACCATTTTCATAATCCAAATATTCAATCTAAATATTGTAAAAATATGCCTGATAAAGTAAGTAAAGTACCCATGAAATTTAAGCCGCGTCCGTGGAACGAGATGAAAGCGGAGAATGCATGGACGATGTTTAAGGTCGTTTCGGAGTTCGTTGATGGTTTTGAGCGTATGAACAAAATCGGTCCGTGCATCTCTATTTTCGGCTCGGCGCGCATCAAACCCGACGACCCGTTTTACAAACTCGCTACCGAAGTAGCGCAGCGTTTCACGCACGAAGGCTACGGTATCATCACGGGCGGCGGTCCGGGCATCATGGAGGCAGGCAACAAAGGCGCGCGCGAAGCGAACGGCAAATCGGTCGGTTTGAACATTGAACTGCCGATGGAGCAAGGCTCAAATCCGTATGTGGATTGGGACAAAAATTTTCAATTTAACTACTTTTTCGTCCGCAAAGTGATGTTTGTGAAATACGCGCAAGGCTTCGTGGTCATGCCAGGTGGTTTTGGTACGATGGACGAACTTTTTGAGGTGCTGACGTTGGTGCAAACCAAAAAAATCGAGCAAGTGCCGATAGTCCTTATGGGCAAATCTTACTGGGACGGCTTGGTCGATTGGTGGCGCAACACAATGGCGGCTACCAAAATGATTAACGAGGAAGACCTAAATCTTTTTTTGGTCACCGACGACATCGAGGACGCGGTAGCGCACATCAATAACTTTTATAAATTTGGTAAATTGCGTCCAAATTTTACCATGTAAATTTTATTTTACAATTGCAATAAAAAATGCCCGTCGAGCTTCGTTCTACGGGCATTTTTTATCTAAGTATTTAAAATTTAATTTTTCTAAATTCTTACACAAAAAAAACCTTACCTTTGCTGCATAAATGTCTTGGGGTGCTGCGTTATATATTTATTATAATAATATAACATAGCTGAGATGATACCCAACGAACTTGATGCGGATTATACCGACGAAAGGAAGACGTAGATTTTGTGTTTGGCAACAGCCTGACCCAAGACATTTTGTATTACTATAATGCTTTTTCATTATTATTTTAGCTACAAAATGTTTAAAAAACAGCTTTTTTCAAGTATTACAATCCTTTTTGTACTGCTTTGCGCTAACGCCGCTACTGCACAAAATGTCGCCGACAGCCTCGCTACCGACAGCCTACGCGAAGTGCGCATCAACGCCAATTACAGCAGCGTGACCAGCCAAAACAGCAGCACCGTATTGGCGCGAAGCCAAATAAAAAACCTCAATACGGGGCAAGACCTGCCTTATATTTTGCAGTTTGCGCCCAATGTGACCGTCACCTCCGACGCGGGCAGCAGCAACGGCTACACCTATCTCCGCTTGCGCGGCATAGACCAAACCCGCCTCAACATCTCGCTCAACGGCGTGCCGCTCAACGAACCCGAAGACCAAACGGTCTATTTTTCTAACTTCACCGACCTCGCTAGTTCGCTGCAATCGGTAGAGGTGCAGCGCGGCGTAGGCACGTCGCGGAGCGGCGTAGCGTCGTTTGGCGGGAGCATAGACATGGCTTCACCTGCATTAGCCGCGACGCGCAAAGGCGGCGCAGTTTTTGCTGATTATGGCAGCTTCAATACGGCGCGTTTCGGGGCGGAACTCCGCACGGGACTCGCGCCGAACAAATGGAGTGCCTACGCCCGCGCCTCCTACACGAACACGAACGGCTACAAGGAACACGCGGGCAATACGGGCGCGTCGGGTTTGTTTTCGGCGGCGTATTTCGGCAAACGCGACGTACTAAAACTCACGGCGTTGGTCGGCAGACAGCAAAATAATGGCTTGGCATGGTTAGGCGTTTCGGATAATTTGGCTCGTGCCAATCCGCGTGCGAATGGCAACAGTCGATACGAAATAGATAATTTTTATCAGGCGCATTTGCAAGCACTTTATAGGCATCAATTTGGTGCGCGGCACGCAATAAACGCAGCCGTTTATCGGACACAAAGTAGCGGTTTTTATACTTTTGATAGCAATAATTTCAACGGTTTACCGAGTGAAAACGCCGATTATCGCTACCAATTAGCTGCCGCAACGAATGGCGCGCAAGCCAACTATACTTACACTTCACCGCGTTTTACTGCCACTATTGGCGGACACGCAAGCGCACACTCGCGCCGACATGAAGGCTTGTATTTGGACGCGCAGCAGTATGTAAACACGGGTACAAAAACGGACTACTCCGCGTTCGCGAAAGCGGCATATACAGCAGGACGTTTTCGGGTTTTCGCTGATATGCAATACCGCGTAGCGGCGTTTAAGTACGATGGAAATGTAGCGTTAGCACCAATGAAATGGACGTTTTTCAACCCAAAAATTGGCGCGGATTACGCTGTAAATGCGTTCTGCAAACTGTATTATACCGTCGGTGCGACGGGTCGCGAGCCTTCGCGCAACGATTTTTTTGCAGGCAGCGACGAGCTGTACAGCGCGGACGGCTTCGTATATTTTCAGCCCGAGCGCGTGCAAGACCACGAGTTGGGCATCAATTACGAACGAAAAAATACGCTCCTGAAAGCCAATTTATACTATATGCAGTTTGAGCATGAAATAACGCTGAGCGGCGCGTTTGGCGCAACAGGTTTGCCGCTCAATACGGCAGGTACGCAGAGTTTTAGGAGCGGCATAGAGCTGGAAGCGGCGCACCGTTGGGCGAGCGGCGTAGGCGTTCGGCATACCTCAGCGTTTAGTTACAATCAGATACAGGCGGGCGCGGAGCGCGTCGCACCTGTCCGTTCCCCTACACTTTTGGCGGTACAAGAGGTTTATTATCAACATAATAAGTGGCTTGTCGCAACAAGCATTCGGTATCAATCGGGGAGTTATTTGGATTTTACCAATCAATTTACATTGCCCGCTTTCGCAGTGATTAACGTGAGCGGACAATATCAAATCATCAAAAACCTGACGCTCCGCTTAACGCTAAATAATATCACAAACCGAGTGTATTATAGCGACGGCGGCGTGAACTATGCGGGACAACCGTTTTATTTCGTGCAAGCTCCGTTGCATTTTTCGGTGGGTGCGCGGTATGAATTTTAATACCTTATTCATGTTTAACACGAGGCTCGTTTTCGATACCGCTTTTACTTTTTTATCCTACGAAATATCGTGGATAGAGTTGGTCGGCGTGGTATTTGGGCTGCTATCGGTCGGCTTCGCTATCCGCGCAAAAGTGTGGGCGTGGCATTTAAGCATCGTTAGTCAAGCGGCTTATTTTTTCCTTTTTTACCATATAAATCTATATTCTGATGTTTTTTTGCAAGTTTTTTTTACTATAATAAGTATTTATGGTATTAAAAATTGGCGACAAGCGGTAAATAATGATGATTTACCTATTTTGCGGCTCTCGATGAAAGCGATATTAGCGATAAGCGTCACTTTAATCGCGGCAACCGCTATTTGGGGCAGTTTTATCGCACATATTCACGAGTTATTGCCCGTTTATTTCGCAGAAGCGGCATCATTTCCATATAGCGATGGTTTTATCGCGATGGCGAGCGTTGCCGCTATAACCCTGCAAGCGCGGCGGTATTTGGAGGCGTGGGTTTTGTGGACGGTAGTGAACGCCGTTGCCGCCGCCTTGTACCAATACAAAGGCATCTATTATACCTCGGTGCTATATTTGGTATTTTTGGGTATGGGTTTGGGTGGGTGGGTGGCTTGGCGGAAAAAAATTGGATAAAAAAAGAAGTTTTACTTATCTTTACCGCTCTAATAATAAAACTTTAATATGAAAAAAACAGTACTCTTATTGCTTTTGCTGCATTGCGGCGTAAAAACGCAGGCACAAGTTGCGACCAAAATAACGGAAACACCATCTAATATTTATGTGATGGATATTGCTAACTACGACCACCCGTTAGGGAAATTGGAGCTAAAAAATTACCGTTTTCTGACGGCGGATAACAAAAAAGGATTTAATAATAATCCGTTTTTTCACGACAATCAATTGTTTATTGCGGCAAGCAAAGACGGCAAACAGAGCGATATTTTCATGCTCGATTTGGATAAAAATACGCGCAAACAACTCACTTTTACCGACAACGAAAGCGAGTTAGTCCCGCGCATCATGTGGGATTACAAAAACGCGATGGCGCTGACGACCGAAAGTAACAGCACGCAACGGCTGCATAAATTCTCGTTAGAAACCGCCGACGAACCGAGTATTTTTGGCGGCAGTTTCGATTTTGTAGGCAATTTTTTGTGGCTCAATCAGACAAGTTTTGCCGCATTTTTAACTAATAATAATAACGTGGTATTAGTAGATGCAACGACGGGCAACCTCGAGCGCGTCTCGGCGCAATGCGGTACAAACCTGCAAATGAACGAGCGCGGCGACCTCTTTTTTCTGTACAAAAAAAACGATACCGAAGGGCAAATAAAAATGTATGACCGCAAAACGGGCAAAAACAAAGGGGTGATTCCGACAATCGGTGCAAGTGTAGAAAACTTCGCTGTGCTACCCGACAACTCGTTTATCTGTGCAAAAGGGCGGTTTTTGTACCGTTTCCGCTTAGAAACCGACAACTCGTGGCAGGTAGCCGCCGACCTCACCGAGCTTATCGGTATCCGCAAAATAACACAGGTAACCGCAAATAAAAAAGGAACGATAGCGATTGTGGTGGAATAAAATAGTGGGCTTTAGATTGATTTTGTTAATGTAAAAAAAACGCGCCAAATTCCTTTTAGGGGGATTTAGCGCGTTTTTGGTTATAATTCTCAGATAGTAAATACAATTTTCTTAGTTAAACTTCAAAATCCGCTTATTGCCGCCAGTCGCGTCGATGCTCTCCACCAAACCGATATTTTGTGCGTAATAATCGTAAAAAGTGGTCGTTAAAGTGAAGCTATTTACGCTCGCAGCCGTAGATTGATAGGCGCGAGTGCGCACTTTCAGTACATTATTATATTTAATACCTTTTATCGAGCGCGTCGTT
This sequence comes from Saprospiraceae bacterium, assembly GCA_043778315.1. GTDB lineage: Bacteria > Bacteroidota > Bacteroidia > Chitinophagales > Saprospiraceae > JBEEMU01. The sequence continues at coordinate 8,854 of JAYWGJ010000208.1, forward strand.
TCTATTTCTTGCAACGTGCCTTCTATGCGCAGTTTTCCGCCTGCGAGCAAGTCAAAAGTTTCCGTCCACGACTTATCAACGCCCAAATCGGTGCGCAAAAAAACATGGTCGACCAAGCCGTTAATATCCGCCGACGTAACGGGCAACGCCTCCAACGAATAGTACGACGAGCCGTCGACGCGGTGATACGCTACGCCCGACGGTGATACAAAAAACTTATAAGTGATATTATTATACGCATAATCGCCCGTTATTTTGGTCGTGTCTGCGCCGCCCGCCGCGTTCGAGTACGCCCAGCGATACCCATCTACCAACGGGAAATAATTACCAGAAGGCGGCATTTGCCCTGGCTGATTTTGTTTTTCCACCGTTGGCAATACGCCATCTTTTTCGCAAGCCGACAGACCCACAACCGTAGCCGCAAGCAATAAAAATAAGGTTTTTTTCATAATAGAATTGAATTTATGGTTTAGTTTATAGCTTACCGCTTATAATGTTTAGCTTATAGTTTTTAGCTTATAGCTTACCGCTTATAGTTTTTAGCTTATAGTTTTTAGTTTTTAGTTTTTATAGTTTTTAGTTTATAGCTTACCGCTTATAGTTTTTAGCTTACCGCTTACCGCTTATAGTTTTTAGCTTATAGCTTATAGCTTACCGCTTATAGTTTTTCTAACCCTTACGAACATAAGTTTCCAGCTTACCGCTTAAAATCGCGCTCATAAGTTTACAGCTTACAGTTCACAGCTTACCGCTTAAAAATGCTTATAGCTCAATCCACGTCGTCCCCTCCTTACTGTCTTTGAGTTGAATACCAGCCGCTTTCAGGTCGTCGCGCACCTTATCCGAAGTCGCAAAATCCTTATTGTCACGAGCCGCTTTGCGGAGGTCGATGACGAGTTGCATCACGCGGTCGAGCGTTTCGGTGTTGCCGCCGTTAGCGGCTTCGTCGGTCAAACCGAATATATCGAATACAAAGTTAGCAAAATTGGACTGTAAACGCAAAAAAGTTTTTTCGGTCAGCACATTTAGCGGCAACTGATTGTTGGCAAACATATTTATTTTAGTCACCAAACCAAACAACTCCGCCAACGCCATCGGCGTATTAAAATCGTCGTCCATACACCCAAAAGCGGTATCCAAACTTTTGTTCACCTCCGCGTCGTGTTCGGTCGCTTCGCCTGCCGTGAGTGGCAGTTTAGCCACGCTACGCGCTGCCTCTATCAAGCGTTTGTAGCCTTTTTCGGCGGCTTGCAGCGCGTCGTCCGAAAAGTCGAGCGTACTCGTATAATGCGTTTGCAGCATAAAAAAACGCACCGTCATTGGGCTGTAGCCTTTGCTCAATACAGGATTGTCGCCGCTAAAAAGCTCCAACGGCAAAATACCGTTTCCCTTGCTTTTCGACATGCGTACTCCATTGACCGTCAGCATATTAGCGTGTAGCCAATAGCGCGCAGGTTGTACGCCGCAACAGCCGATATTTTGCGCTATTTCGTTTTCGTGGTGCGGAAACTGCAAGTCCAAACCGCCGCCGTGCAGGTCAAATTGATTGCCCAAATACTTCGTACTCATCGCGCTGCACTCCAAGTGCCAACCTGGAAAGCCGATGCTCCACGGCGACCGCCAACGCTGCAAAGTAGCGGGTTTTGCCTTTATCCAAAGCGCAAAATCGGCTGCGTTCCGCTTCTCGTCTTGGTTTTTGAGTTCACGCGTTTCGGTGAGCAAATCGTCCAATTTTTTGCCGCTCAACTGCCCGTATTCAGGGTGTTGCTGCGCAAATTTGAGCGTATCAAAATACACCGAGCCGTCTATTTCGTAAGCAAAACCGTTTTTGGTAATCTGCTCTATCACTTCTATTTGCTCTATGATATGCCCCGTTGCGGTCGGCTCAACCGTCGGCGGCAGCGTATTAAATATACGCATAATATCTCTGAACCCGACGGTGTATTTTTGTACGACTTCCATCGGCTCGAGTTGCTCGAGCTGTGCGCGCTTCGCAAATTTGTCGTCGCCGTCGTCGTTATCGCCCTCGAGGTGACCCGCGTCGGTGATATTGCGGACATACCGCACCCTATAGCCCAAGTGAAGCAGATACCGATATATGATGTCGAAACTGATAAAGGTACGGCAGTTGCCGAGATGCACGTCGCTGTACACCGTCGGACCGCAGACGTACATACCAACGCGACCCGCGACGAGCGGTGTGAACACCTCTTTTCGGCGCGTATAAGTATTGTATAGTTTTAGATTGTGTTGCATGACGCAAAGATAATTGTTTTTTTTGATTTGTGTAAATGGAAGTGAAAAAAGAGAGCGAGCCTCCCCCGACCTCTCCGAGGGAGGGGAGACGTAGAGATGAGCGGTTTCTTTATTCTTTTTATATTATATTATAAAAAATATTTGACTTTTCAAAAACCATAAGCAACCTTTTGCTCGTAAGTGTATGTGATATGAATGAAGACGGTGTCTTAACAAACCTCAACATTCAATTTTATTAATATAGTTCTAAATCATTAAAAAATGAAAAACAATCTTCACTATTTCAAACACATTTGTTGCGTTGCCGCAATAGCTGTTTTGAACGTGCTTGCCGCATCTACCGTGCAAGCATCGAGCCATCGAGAAGCTCCGTTAATCTCGAACGACCCGCTTGCGGACAATACAGACTTGTATGCGTTCCGTAGCCCCGAAGACCCGACGCGGGTTATTATCGTGGCAAACTATATTCCGTTCGAGTCGCCCGAAGGCGGACCAAACTGGTATTCGTTTGGCGAAAATATTAGATATGAAATCCATATCAAAAACAAAACTACGACAAGTGGTGACGACATCACTTACCGTTTCACTTTCTCAAAAGTAAATCAAGACCCGACCACGTTTTTTAACATTCGTTTAGGTGCGGAAAACTTGAAAACGACTTATGTTTGTGAAAAAAGCACCGACGGTGGCGTAACCTTCACCTCGATTGTGGCTTCGGGTACAGTACCTCCACCAAACATCGGACCAAGAACCGACGGCGGCGTAGGTAGCAACGTACCTTACGGTACAGCTATGACTAACGCTATCGCAACTGCAACGTCTGGCGAAAAAATATTCTGCGGACCCGTAGATGACCCTTTCTTTGTGGACTTAGCTGGTGCGTTTGACTTAGGCAATTTCAGACCCGAAGGCAATACTACTAACCCGACTAAGGACGGTGTGGCACGTTTCAACTGCCATACTATAACTTTGTCAATCCCTATTGCATCGTTGCAAAAAAATGGTCAGCCTGTTAGCGCAGCTGCAAACATTCTGGACGCAAATTACGTCATCGGTGTATGGGCATCGGCGAGCCGTAAGCAAATTAAAACTATCAACAGCACAACCGCACCGTCTTACTCGGGTAGCTGGGTGCAAGTATCGCGCTTAGGCATGCCTTTGACGAACGAAGCGGTAATCCCTGTGGGTAGTAAAGACTTATGGAACGCAACTACACCATATAATAACAACGATTTGCAGTTTGCGGCGTTTTTCAAAAACCCTGAGTTAGCGTTGTACATGGACGACTCGCAATATGGTGGTGCAGTGCCTTCACTCAATCAAATGCGTATCCAAAGTGCTTCACTTGGCTCGTTTGATTTCAGAAACGGCAAACCAGGTTTATTTCCTTTGAAAGGTAACGCGGCGTTGGCTGGTACAGCATTAGATGATGCTATATTTGGTACAATCTTGTTGCCCGACAATCAATCGCCACGCGCCGTAGATATACTTCCTATATTCTACACTGGTGTACCTAACCTTGCGCCTTATCAATTGGCAACAGGCAAAGCAGGCAACCCATTGGCAGCAGGCAAACCTTTTATCAATAACTTTTTGCCGACCCTCGGTGATATGCTCCGCCTCAATATGGCTGTGCCTGTTACCCCACGCAATAGCCCTGATTTCAGCTCGCTTGGTATCGTGAACGCGGCAGTTTTAGGTTTGACCGACAGCCGTTTTAATGCGAGCACCGCTATTCAAAACATTCCTAACATGGACGGTTTCCCGAACGGCAGACGTTTAGAAGACGACGTAACAACTATTGAGTTGCAAGCGGTTTCTGGGGTTGCTTTGGCAGCAATTGGTCTTTGGTACAACGATTATGTGGCTGGTGCAAGCCCTGTAACACCACAATTAGTGGGTGTATTGAGCTTCACATCAGGCGTTACCAAAAACGATACAACGTTTAAAGCTACTTTCCCATTTGTACAAACACCTTGGAGAGGTAATGATTACGCGACGCGCAAACGTTTCTAATTAGTGAACAGTGGTTAGTGATTAGTGACTGGTGATTAGAAAGCCTCCCCCAACCCCTCTGAGGAGGGAGACGGTAGGAAAATAGCAAAAAAATAGTATATATTTTAAAAAATACTACTTAATAAAGCAATAATTCCATTAATTACGACAACTATTTCATTAATTATGGCAAAAACGCCGCTCACTATGGCAACTATTAGCTCGAGCATGGCAACTAAAGACTTTATTATGCCAACTATTAGCTCGAGCATGCCAACTATTAGATCGAGCATGGCAACTATTAGCTCGAGCATGGCAAAAACGCCGCTTACCATGGCAACTATTAAATCGAGCATGGCAACTAAAGGTTTTGGGAAGGCAACTATTAGTTTAGTGAATATTGAACAGTGAATAGTGAACAGTGCTATGAATTGAGTGATTAGTGATTAGTAATTGGTGATTAATTTTATTTCACTTGCCACTTTAACTATTTATTGCAGTACACCAACTATACTTATTAGAGTATAAAAAATAAACAATATTAATCAATTAATAAAAAAAATCATGAAACTTAATATATCTCATAAAATATACCTAACACTGCTCTTTGCGAGTTTGTGTTTATGGGCATCGGCTTCTTCGCACCGCGAAGCACCGTTAATCTCGAACGACCCGCTTGCGGATAACACCGACTTGTATGCGTTCCGTAGCCCGTGCAACCCTAATAATGTGGTGCTTATCGCCAACTATATTCCGTTTGAACACCCTGCTGGCGGTCCAAACTGGTACACCTTCGGTGAAAATATACGTTACGAAGTACACGTTAATAACTCTGGCGGCAACGCGGATAATATCATCTACCGCTTTACGTTTACGCAAGTACTACAAGACGGCAGCACGTTTTTCGCTATCCGATTGGGACAACAAAACCCAAAAACGACCTTTGTTTGTCAAAAAAGTACAGACGGCGGTGCAACATTCACTACTATCGTTGCTAACGGTATAGTACCACCTGCAAACATAGGACCCCGTTCTATCGAAGGCGGCGCAGGACTAAACACACCGTACAGTACGTTGATGACAAACTCGGAGGTGGTAGCAACTACTGGCGAGCGCATATTTTGCGGACCAACCGACGACCCTTTCTTTGTGGACTTAGGTGGTGCATTTGACCTCGGCGGTTTCCGCACAAGCGCAACAGCAAGAGACGGCGTAGCCAAATTTAACTGTCATGCTATCGTGATTGAAGCACCTATCGCTACGCTACAAAAAACGGGTCAGCCTGTTAGTGCAGCAGCCAATATATTAGATGGTAATTATGTGATTGGTGTGTGGGCTTCGGCAAGCCGTCAAGCGATGACTACCCTAAGTACTACGGGCGGCGCGGCGACTGGCTCAGGTAGCTGGATACAAGTATCGCGCTTAGGTATGCCTTTGACGAACGAAGCGGTTATTCCAATCGGAAGCAAAGATAAATGGAACGCGACTACACCATATACAGATTTGCAATACGCAGCTTTTTTCAAAAACCCTGAGTTAGCGTTGTACATGGACGACAGTCAGTTTGGCGGTGCAATACCTGGGCTTGCGCCTTTGCGCATACAAACACGCTCTTTGGGTGGTTTTGATTTCCGCAATGGCAAAAAAGGTTTATACGGCTTAAAAGGCAACCCTGCATTGGCGGGTACAGCTTTGGACGATGCTATTTTTGGTACGATATTACTACCTGATAGCACTAGCCCACGCGCCGTAGATATACTCCCTATATTTTATACAGGTGTCCCTAATCTTGCGCCGTATCAATTGGCAACAGGCAAAGCAGGCAACCCGTTAGCAGCAGGTAAACCGTTCATTAACAACTTTTTACCGACGCTCGGAGATATGCTCCGCCTCAATATGGCAGTACCCGTTACACCGCGTAATAGTGCAGATTTCAGTTCTTTGGGTATCATACAAGCAGCAGTTTTGGGCTTAACAGATGCACGTTTCAACGGTAGCACCGCTATTCAAAACATTCCAAATATGGACGGTTTCCCGAACGGCAGACGCTTGGAAGACGACGTTACTACCATCGAGTTGCAAGCAGTATCAGGTGTCGCCTTGGCAGCAATAGGACTATGGTATGATGACTATATTCCTGGCACTACCGCAAGTCCTGTTACGCCTAACTTGTTGAGTGTCTATACATTTAACGCAGGTGTGACCAAAAACGATACAACTTTCAAAGCGTGTTTCCCTTATGCACAAACGCCTTGGCGCGGATTCGTAGGCAACTCATTTTTGGGTAATATCGTTGCGACAAGCGACTTAGGCTTTGCGCCACCGCAAGTAGCAATTTTAGCTTCGCCCAATCCGTTTTTCCAAACCACCGACCTCAAATACCATTTAACTGCAAGTGCGAAAGTATTGGTACAAATAGTTGATGTACAAGGTAGAGTTATTCGCGTATTTAACGAAGGACAACAAGCTGAAGGCAACTACACCATCAATTATTCTGCTACTAATATCCCATCGGGTATCTACTTTGCGAACATTATCGTAAACGGAAAAACCTCGCAGTCGGTCAAATTGATAAAAGAGTAGAACAAGCTATAAGCTATAAGCTGTAAGCTATAAACCATGCTCGCGAGGTACAAAAAGTTAAGTAGTAAGCTATAAGCTATAAGCTAAAAACTATAAGCTATAAGCTATATTCGCGAAGTGTAAAACTATAAGCTATAAACTATATTAGTAAAAATTCAAAATTTGATTTACAAACAATAAGTTGTAAGCGTTAAGCCATAAACTACGTTTACAAAAGTTAAAAGCTTATAGCTTACAGCTTATTGTTTTATTATAATTAATATTTAATAGTTCAAAAGTTATTATTTGTAACTTGCAAACATAGTTTACAGCTTACAGCTTATGGCTTACAGCTTATCAAAAGTTTACGGCTTATAATTAAAAAAATTTTACAGTTTCAAATCTCGCGAAGGTCAAAAGTTTATTGCTTATAGTTTATAGTTTAATGCTTCTATAAAGTTTATCGCTTACAGCTTATTGCTTACAGCTTCTTTAAAGTTTATTGCTTATCGCTTATTGTTCACATCATAAAAAAATTATACCATGAAAAAAATCACGCTCATCAGCATCAGCATCACCATCGCATTCATCAGTGCGTTTATTACAAGCTGCACCGACAGCATCGCGCAAACCAACGGTTTGCCTGCCCTAAAAGAACGCTCTGCCGAATTAGCGAAAGCGAACGAATGGGAAAAAACAAAAGAAAAAGTGGCGGAGCTTACGCAAAAAATTGCCAAAGACCCGACCGACGTGAAGCTAAAACTACAGCTCGCTACCATATTTATGAGCGAAGCACGCGTAACAGGCGACTCCTACTACCATCAAGCAAGCATCGAGGTGCTTGACCAAGTCCTCAAAACCGACCCTAACAACTTTGAGGCAAACACCTACAAAGCGTCGGTAGCTATGTCGCTACATCAGTTTGGCGAAGCAAAAAAATTGGCAGAAAAAGCAATGCAAATCAATCCAAATAACGCCTATATATATGGTGTGTTGGTCGACATCAACGTAGAGCAAGGCGACTACGCCACGGCGATAGCGATGTCGGATAAAATGCAGGCTTTGAAGCCGTCGCTCGAGGCATACAGCAGAGCCTCTTACCTCCGCGAAATCAACGGCGACTATAAAGGCGCGATTGACGCAATGGAACTGGCGGTAAAAGCAGGACTTGCAGGTAGCGAAAGCGCGGAATGGTCTCGCGTGACGCTCGGCGACCTCTACGTCGCTACAGGCAGACTTGCCGAAGCTGAAACTACCTACCAAAACACGCTCGCTGTTCGCCCTAATTTCCCAAATGCTATCATGGGTTTAGCCAAAGTAGCGCATGCCAAAAAAGACTACGCCAAAGCTATTGAATACACCAAAACAGCTATAAAAACCGTTAGCGAGGCTTCTTTCGTCGCGTACTTAGGTCAATTATATGCCCTTAGCGGCGACGCAGCGAAAGCCGCAGAAGTGCAAAACGATGTAGTAAGATTACTTTTAGCTGCTGAAAAAGAGCAAAATAGCAGTACTATATTGATGAAACACAACGCGAATAGAGAGTTAGCAAACGCTTATTTAGACCTCAAAGACTACAAAAAAGCAATGGAATACGCGGCTATCGACCTCAAACTTCGTCCCGAAAACATCGACGCAAACGAACTAATGGCGTGGACTACCTACCTCAACGGCGATGCCAAAGCCGCATTGCCTTACGCAGAAAAAATGCTCCGCACCAAGTCAATGAACGCCGAAAAGCTCACAAAAGCAGGTTTAATCATCACAAAATCAGGCGACGCAACACGCGGCGCGGCTCTTGTAGCGCAAGCTAAAACAGTGAACAGCTACGTTGAAGTGCTTCCGAACGCTGTTCAAGTACTTCCGAACGCTGTTCGGAAGTAATACAAACTCCCCCACTCCCAAGCCTCCCCCGACCCCTCCATAAGGAGGGGAGACGTAGATTGTCACCCGTAGATTTTAACTAAATAGTGCCAAGACGCGGCTCCCCTCCTTATGGAGGGGTTGGGGGAGGCTTCTTTTCCGCTCCGTTGGTTTTCAACACATCACATCACAACCATGAAAAAAACAATCCTTACAGCCGCCGTTTGCCTCAGCATCGTCGGCGCGGTATCGGCGCACGTCATACCTTACGAAGTAGAGCGTATGAAAGACAGCACCGTATTCTGGAACTACCTACGCATCGGCTACGAACATATCTTGCCCTTAGGCACAGACCATATCTTATTCATTACCTGCGTCTTTTTCCTCAATACGTCGCTCCGCAAAGTCGTGCTGCAAGCCTCAATGTTCACATTAGCGCACTCTATAACCCTCGCGTTAGCGATGTATGGCATTGTCGAAGCACCATCGAGCGTGATAGAGCCGCTTATTGCATTTTCCATTTTTTTGTTGGCAATAGAAAATATCGCGACGCAAAAAGTACGCTCGTGGCGCATGGCATCGGTGTTCGGGTTCGGCTTAGTACATGGTTTGGGCTTCGCATCGGCACTCTCCGACCTCGGATTACCGTCCTACGCCTTCGCCAAAGCCCTCATCAGTTTCAATATCGGTGTAGAACTCGGACAACTCACTATCATCATACTATTATACGCTTTTGTAGCGCGCATATTTAGAACCAAAACCTGGTATCGCCCACGCATCGTCATACCTATCTCCGCCGTCATCGCCGCTATCGCGCTGTACTGGACAGTGGAACGGGTTATTTAAGTGAACAGTTTTATACTGAACAGTGAACAGTGCCGCGCATAAGCCGCATCGCGGCGATATATCGGTAGCAAACAAAAAATAACAATGCGCATAAGCCGCATCGCGGCGACGTATCGGTAGCAAACAAAAAATAACAATGTGCATAAGCCGCATAGCGGCGATATATCGGTAGAAAACAATTTAGATATTTCGCGTAAGCCGCGTCGTGGCGACATATTAATATTGTACACAAAAAAAAATAAAGGCAACAACCGCCACGCGATTATTGCCTTTACAAATATAAAAATAATTTTATTCAATAATCCGTAGTGGCTACGCCCGTTCGCTTCGTTAATGCAATGCCTTAACTCACTCATACCTACGGCTACGCACATTCAACCCTTTCAGGGTTTTCAAACAATCACTATGATTGGTTTACTATTCACTCAAAACTATCCACTCAAAACTGTTCACTGTTCACTGTTCACTATTCACTCAAAAATGTTCGCTATTCACTAATCGCTATCAAACCACAAATTTACTAATCCCCTTATGCTCCCGCGACGCATTACCATACACCGCCGACACATAAGATTTGATGCGAGAGATGCGGATTTTGAGGTCTTCATACAAGCTCGACCGTGTATTTCTATTAGTTTGCAACTCGAATAAAGTGGTAGCGGCAGCTGCATTAATAGTCACTAAACCGTCGCGTTTGAGCGCCAAGTTTGCCACCGACAAATGCGGCGCGATAGGCGCGTAATCCGTGAACGAAGCCAAAGTCTGTATCAGATTAGAGAAATTGAGCGTTAGCGCACCAAACGACATTTCCGTATTAGAGATAGAAATAGGGTCGCCGCCCGAACTACTCAGCACAATAGTCGGCTTACTAGACCGCATGCGCGTCAAAATAGCGTCTATCTGTGCCGCCTCCGTACTCGCTGCACCGTACTGCGCTTTGATACTGTTTTTGATAGGCGAAACGAGCTTCGTCACACTCATCGCATCAGACTGAAACTGCTCTTTACGCGCTTTCACTGCCTTATTATAAGCGTTAATGCCGTTGATGACACCGTTATTTGCCGCATCGATAGAGTCGATGAGCGTAGTCATAGCCGCGATGCTATCCTCTGCTCGGATAGGCGCAAAGTTAGCGTACAAGCCCACTACCGATACTAAATTTTTGGCGTTTTGAATGCGAGAGCCAAAACTCGCGTTAGAGATACCACTCATGTTAAAATGATTTAGAAATGATTTGTAATAAAATGAAGTTGATTTGTAATAAAAATTCATGGTATTATAATGAAAATAAATACTTTTATGATGAAAATAAATACTTTTATAATAACGATGCAAATATAAATAAGAATTGCAAATTTTTGCTAATTTATCATAAAATATTTTATTATTGCCGCGCCCGTACAACTACAAAATATTGTGGTTCTACCCGCACATTACTAATCGTTAATCACTAATCACTAATCACTGATATGAAATTTCTCTTCTCCCTTCTCTGCTGTCTTAGCAGCCTCGCCCACGCGCAAACCGCCAACGGCGTAATCTTTAACGCCGACCATCAACCCATCGACGATGCCAACGTGTTCAACCTTCGCACGGGCAACCACACCCACAGCGACGAAAAAGGTACGTTCGCGCTCGCCGACGCGGAGGTCGGTGACACGTTAAATATTATTCATTATAACTACAAAAACGTTAAGGTAATCAATAACGGCTTACCGCTAACCATCGTACTTAGCGCGCAGACGCTGATGCTCAACGAAGTAAACATCACCGCTTCGCTCAATCAATTAAACACCATCGCCGACCTCGACCTCCGCACACAGCCCGTCAATTCTGCACAAGACCTTTTGCGCAAAGTGCCAGGGCTATTCATCGGGCAGCACGCGGGCGGCGGAAAAGCCGAGCAGCTATTCCTACGCGGCTTCGATATAGACCACGGCACCGATATTAATGTTAGTGTGGACGGTATGCCCGTCAATATGGTCAGTCATGCGCACGGACAAGGCTACGCCGACCTCCACTTTCTGATACCCGAAACCGTCGATAAGATTGACTTTGACAAAGGCAGTTATTATGCCAATAAAGGCAACCTCAATACCGCAGGCTACGTCGCGTTCAAGACTAAAGACCGCCTCGATAGCACGAGTATTGGTATCGAACTCGGTATGTTCCGACAGTTTCGTGCCAACACCATGTTTAGTATTATCAATAATGCCAAACAATCGCTGTACGTCGCCACCGACTTCTACAAAACCAATAGCTATTTCGAGAGTTCACAAAATTTTTATCGGTATAACGCCTTCGCGAAATACACCGAATACCTACCGAATAACGATAAAGTGTCCGTTTCGTTCGGACATTTCAGCAGCCGTTGGAGCGCGTCGGGACAGATACCCGAGCGCGCCGTAGCCGACGGCAGCATCACCGATTTTGGTAGCATCGACAACACCGAAGGTGGCAATACGAGCCGCACTAACCTCAATTTATTATACCTCAAAAACATTAATCCGCGTACTTATATTAAAAATACCGCTTTTTATAGCAATTATAATTTTGAGCTATACAGCAATTTTACTTTTTTTCTGAATGATAGTATCAACGGCGACCAAATCAGACAAAAGGAGCGCAGAAATTTATTGGGTTTTCAGTCGGAGCTAATCCATGATACGCAAGTCGGCAACGCCGCAATGCAATGGCAGGCGGGCGTAGGTATGCGCAACGACGCGACGAACGACACCGAGCTATCGCGCACCAAAAACCGCGCCGAAACACTCGAAAATATTAAGTTAGGTGACATCGAGGAAACCAATCTATACGCTTATATTAGCAATAATATTACGATAGGAAAATGGCTGATTAACCCTGCGCTTCGCCTCGACGAGTTCAAATTTGACTACACCGACAAGCTCGCGCCAAAGCTGCAAACCGCCACACAAACCCAAGTAACGCTCTCGCCGAAGCTCAATTTTTTGTATCATTATAACAATAAATTGCAATTTTTCTTAAAAACAGGCAAGGGCTTTCACAGCAACGACGCACGCATCGTCACCACGCAAATCGACAAAAGAGTACTGCCTGCCGCGTACACCGCCGACCTCGGCACGGTCTATAAACCAATCCCGCGCATGATAGTAAACGCTGCTTTATGGTATCTATTTTCGGAACAAGAGTTCGTTTATGTAGGTGACGAAGGCATAGTGGAGTTGGGCGGCAAAACGGAACGACGCGGTATAGACCTTGGGGCGCGCTACCAAATCACCCGTCACCTCTACCTCAACGCCGACGCAACCTACAACACCGCAAAAGCCTTAGACGCACCCGAAGGCGCAAACCGTATCCCCTTAGCACCCGTCGCTACGGCGTTAGTAGGCTTATCAGTACTTAATTACCACGGCTTTTCGGCAGGTATCAACAGCCGCTACCTCGGCGACCGCCCTGCCAACGATGATAATTCGCTTATCGCAAAAGGATATGTAGTGACTGACGCTAACGCGAATTACCGCATCAAAAACGGCGTAACCGTCGGCATAAGTGTACAAAACATATTCAATACACGCTGGAAAGAAACGCAGTTTGCGACCGAAAGCAGACTCCGAAATGAAACGGAAAGCGTCACCGAAATACATTACACCGCAGGCACACCTTTCAACGCACGGCTTCAACTGACGTACCGCTTCTAAAAGGGATAGTGAAAATAGTTATTTTGGTATAAAAACAAAAAACCACACGCCGAAGACCTTAATCTTTGGCGTGTGGTTTGTGGTATGTAGGGTGGTTTAGGTGTTTTTTATATCCGCAAAGTCGTCATAAAAACTCAAAGGGTATTCTTTTTGGGCAATAAATGCGTCGCGATAATTGGTATCGGTCATAAAAAGGGAAACATTAAGCATAAGCGGCGCGGTTTTGTCCAATATATATGCTTCTAATTCAGACCAATTTAAATCACCTTCGCCGCCTTGACCAACCCCTCGCAACTCTTTACTTTGGTCGTCCAAATAGTACATCTTATCACCACCTAAAAGCGCGGTATAGCGCATCAACTCTGTTCTGAAACCTAAAAGCGCAGGCAAACTGTCACCGTATTGAAAGTTATCCTCCACAAACGTCCTACAAAAAGTCCACCAGCGAGAGAAATAAGGAATATAATTGGAGTAGCACTCTTTGTGAATGCACAAAGAGTCAGTATCTATATCCGACAATATATTTAAACCAAAATTAGGACTCAATATTTCCCTTTTCTTTGCTGCTATCCAATCCGATTTCGGCGTTTTTCCTCCTTGATAGCCCCAATCGGGATTATCAAACCACTTATCTCCAAACTTTTCATACAATTCTTTGTCTTGATAGTTATCGTCAAGCAATCTGAATGTTTTAAAGTTTTCATCTCTGATGATTGTTCCAATGATAATAATTCTTTTTGTTAAATCTTGATCTAACAGCTTAAAGAACGGCTCAATACCTACATAACCATACTCAATATTGATGTCTAACCGTGCAGACAAGTCTTCCGCCAAAACTTGTAGGTTGGCGGTATTTAAGTTGTGGTTGCCGATTGGGGAGATGTCATGTCCCATGTGGTGGAGTTTTTTATTTTGTTTTTGTGATTGGGAATAGAGGCTAATGTTCATTCCTTTATATCTGTTATTACCCAATCTGTATCGATATATTTTTGTATTTGTAGGCTAGCGTCGATATATTTTTCTGTTCCTTTTACAATAAAGTTCAAGTTCGCTTGCCTACGCTCTCCTTCATTAGTCGAAGAAATGGGAAATCTACCTGTCGGCTGCAAAAATATTTCTTTTACCTGTCCTATTTTACTGCTTATTTCTTTGTCATTAAACAATTTAAATTCAAAATAAAACATCAAAATGTTCTTTTGTTACCAAAAATAATGTAATTTTGTATAATACGACGATGGTGCGTGTACAAAAATCTTGGCGCAACTACTTAAAAACATGAAAGAGTAAATTATTATAATATTCAACAATTTTAACAATTTTAATAAAGTGATTGTTATATTAGCCAGTATATTATTGGTTTGTGGTTGCTTATGCAGAATGATACATTTATATTTTTTTGGAAAAGTAGAACATAGGTTGGGTTTTGCTACTTGTGGCTATAATTTCAATTTTAATACAACAGATAAAAGAAAATAAATTGCAAAACAAGAAGACTACTTCGCAAAAGGCTTTTATAGGAATAATTGTTTTTGTTTTAGTAGTTCAGGCAATTATTATTGTGGTAACACCACCTATAAATGTGTGCAAATCTGCAAAAGAATTTTTGCCCGGTTTCACCTCAAAACCCTAAAAATATGCTACACGCCCTCCTTATCGGAATAGATAATTATCCGCCGCCGTTGCCGCCGCTCAAAGGTTGCGGCAACGACATTGCTATAATGCAAAACCTATTGAATACGCTACAAACTATTGGCAGTCAAGATTTTGTGAAAAATATAGTGGTGCTAACTAATGAAGGCGCAACTAAACAAGCTATAATCACAGCTATAAAAACTACTTTCGCAACCGCAAAAGCGGACGATATTTTATTATTTTATTTTAGCGGACATGGTGCGCGCGAACGCGCCGAACGCGCCGTTTGGCAAACCGATTACTTGGAGGGTTTTGTATGTTACGATAGCAAAACCAAAGGCTTACTGAGCGATAAGGAGTTCCGATATTTGATGTATCCGTATTTTAATATTGTAAAACATAGTGTCGTCATCACCGATTGCTGCCACGCGGGTAGCATTACGCGCTCCGATTTGAAACCGCGTCTTGCTGCGAGTTTCCCCGAACGGCAGTACAGTAATTTTGTGTTTAGTGATAAAATAAATAAAAAAGATTGTAGTAATACGCCTATCAGCACCCTTTTTCTGATAGGAAAACACTTGCATATTGCGGCTTGCGAAGCCGACAAATTGGCTTACGAAACCAATGGTAACGGTCAGCTTACGCTGCAATTAATCCAAAATCTGCGCGCCGCAAACGGACAAATTTCTTACGCGCTATTAGCGCAACGGCTGCGCGCAAGCCTTATTCCTACTGGACAAACGCCTGCTATCGACGCGCTTGGTGGCGCAGACGCGCAGCTCAATCTTAACTTTTTGACCGCTACCACATTGCGCGAAAGCGGCGCAATTTCGCTGGCTTATTTTGCCGACAAAGGCTGGACGCTCGCTACGGGCGCAATCGATGCACGGATAAATAAGGAGAATAAAAATAATTTGTATTTTGCGGTGCATAGCGACGCAGGCGAATGCGCGACCGACCTCGAGGTGACTAAGTTATTGCCTACCGAAACATGGGTTACGCCTACAAATACTGCCGTTTTAGACGTAAAAAAAATGTATAAAGTATTCGTAGCCGATAATTTTGCGCCGATACGCATCGCGCTGATTGGCGCGCCGATAAGTTTTGCTAAACTGCAAGATTATATCAAAACAAAACCGACTACGCTAACCGACCTGAATATAATATGGACAAGCGAAGCGAAAGCGGATTATTTTTTAACGGCTACGAGTAGTGCAAAAGGGATTTTGTACAATATTGCGCGTAGCGAAACACCGAATTTGCCGATTTGCAAAGCGATTATTTCGGGCGAATGTATGGTTTTTGATACAATAAGATGTGTACAAAAATGGCGCGCCGCGAAGCAACTCAGCAACCCGATAAGCGAATGGACAAACGGCTTACCGCTAAACATAGACTTATTGCAATACGACCAGCAACGCCAACTAATTCATACCGCGCCAATCGCTGAAACAAGCAGTTTGACTGCGAAAACGTTACTAAATGGCAAAAAAGGAGCGTATTTTTCTATTAAAATAATGAACAAAGATACCCGTCCGATGTACGTTGCGGTGGTCGGTCTAACCGATTTGTACGGTATCGCTACTGATTTACTGCCCGTCACGAAGCTCGAGCAGCAAGGGGACAGCGTACAGCCGCTCGAGGGTATTTCTGTGCCGCTTACTGCTGAAAACTACGCCATAGATTTTGCGCTGCCCGCCGTTTCTAATTATTTATTGGTGATTGCGTCCACGCGAAGTTTTACGACCAACGACCTGAAACAAGCCGATTTGCCGCCGCCCGAAAAATATAAACCATCGCCGCCCGTCATGCGCGGCAATGCGGTACTCGGACGCGCCTTACTGCAAAAAGCAGCGAAAGACGATTGGAATACGCAAGTGTATGAACTGCAATTATTGCTAAAATAGGGTGTTTACTACTCGCTCCCCTCCTACCGAAACGGGTCTTGAAACTCCGCTTTTTTGAGCGTAATAGTATCGGTTAGCGTATTCAAAAACGCCAATATAGACTGTTTTTGCGGCTCGGTCAAACTGATTTGCCCTACAAACGCGTCTTTATTTGGGCTGTATTTGCCGTGCGAAGCATAGTGTTCTATCACTTCCGTTAGCGTCTGCATACTCCCGTCGTGCATATACGGCGCGGTGAGCGCGATATTCCAGAGCGTCGGTGCGCGAAATTTTCCGTTATCGATAGCGATATTCGTCGCGCCGCCTCTACCTTTATCAGGGAAATCGTTTAGCGTTGCCGCTTCCGTGATACCATTATTGAAGTAATCGGAGCTTTTAAAAATTGGCTCGTTGTGGCAGTGAAAACATTGCGCGTCGGGCAGCGTCGTTCGATTATTGTACATATCGTAGCCGTCTTGCTCCTCGTCGGTCGGGAAACCGATGCCCTTAACGAACACCTTATAGTAGCGGGAATTTTCGCCCACCACAATACTTTTTTCGAACTGCTCTAAGGCGCGAGTCGCGAGGATTCGCGTGATGCCGCTCACTTTTGTGATATTAAACGCCTTGCGAAACAAGCGGTGATACATGGTATCGGCGCGGAGTTTCTGCTCCACGTTCGCCCATGTTTCGTGCATTTCTATTGGATTCTCTACGGGTTCGAAGGCTTGTTTTTCAAGGGTTGAAGTACGTCCGTCCCAGAAAAAATCGGTTGAGCCGAACGCCAAATTTTGTATCGCCATCGCTTGGCGCGTACCTGCTACACCAGTCACACCCATACTAAATCGCCGTGCGTCGCTCATGCCTTGCACCGGTGCGTGGCACGAGCCGCAGGCTTGCGTTTTGGTGCTGCTCAGTCGTTTATCATAAAATAGATACCTGCCGAGCGTCACGCCCTCGACGGTCATCGGGTTGTTCGGATTAACAGTAGGCTGCGGGAAACCCGTCGGTAATCTGTACACAAAAGCGGTCGGATTAGACGTTATATTGGTAAGGTCAATATCGGTCGCGGTCGGCTGCACCTCTTGCTGTGCGGGTGTTGGCACACAAGCCGCAAAAAACAGCATCGCCGCAGCTATGCCCACACCTATTATACTATGATGATTTATTTTCATAAAAAAGGATTGAAAGTACGACGAAATGCTGTTTTGTGGAAAGTACAACGAAACGCTGTTTCGTTGAAAAGAAAGTGCAACGAAACGCTGTTTCGTTGCAGTTGAAAAGAAAACGTTACATTTTACTACAAATAAATATCTAAAACAACGTTTTATACTATTTTGTTCAAATCTACGGAACAGCGTTCCGAAGCACTTTTACCTACGGAACAGCGTTCCGAAGCACTTTTTTACTTACGATACATATCCGCAAACTGTCGCCAAAATTCAAAAATTTTGGGCGGGTCGGCGGTGATAGTCACTTGCTCGAGCTTGACGGGGTGCATAAACGTGAGCGACCGGGCGTGCAGCGCGATGCTTTTATCCTCGAGCGGCTTTGACGCGCCGTATTTGAGGTCGCCGCGTATCGGACAGCCGATTTTGGAGAGTTGCGCGCGGATTTGGTGGGGTCTGCCCGTTTTTGGGTGAACCTCCAAAAAATAGTTATTCGCGATTTCGCCCACCATTTCGTAGCTCAGTTCGGCGGGTTTTGCGTTGCCCGTTCGGTTTTTGACGTAGGCGTGCGTGAGGTTTTTGGCTGCGTCTTTCTCCAAAAAGTGGTGCAGCGTACCCGAAAACTCTTCGGGGCGACTTTCCAACACCGCCCAGTAGATTTTTTCTACCTCTCGTGCCGCAAACATCGCGTTCATGCGCTCCAACGCCTTGCTCGTTCGCGCAAACAGACAAACGCCGCTCACAGGGCGGTCTAAGCGGTGAATAGTACCCAAATATACATCGCCCGGCTTGTTGTACCTGATTTTGATGTACTCTTTTACCCATTCCGAAATCGGCGTATCGCCCGTTTCGTCGCCTTGCACCAAGCTGCCTGCGGGTTTATTTATCGCTATTAAATGGTTGTCTTCGTATAATACGACTATTTTTCCTAAATTATTCATGCCACAAAGGTAAGCCTTTTTATTAGCATTTTTTGATTTCAATATCCAATTAAAGCAATTTTTATTCGTAAATAGTATCATATTATAAAAAATTTGTTGTAATATTGTAAAAATAATACTACTATTTTCAACAAAAAACTAATTTTGGCAAAATAGTTGCTACACATATATATAGTGACATTCAAACGTAAAAATATTTTATCATTACACTAATCAACATTTCATTAATCAGTCTATGAAAAAAATCTCCACCATCATTTTTTGCCTATTATATTATATAGTGCAAACCGCCGCTCAAATCAATGCGACCGCCGCTACGGTAGCCGCTACTTGCAGCTCGAACGGCAAAATCACCATCACCGCAACGGGCGGCGCAACGCCGTACACCTACGAAATCACGGTTGCGCCGACGGGCGGTATTCGTCCGCCGCAGCAGAGTAATGTGTTCGATAATTTGCCAAAAGGCAATTATACCATAAAAGTGACGGACGTGACAGGGCAGACCCGAACCGTGACCGCTACTATCGGCGGCACTTACGTCGCGCCGACCATGAATTGCATATTAACAACTCCGACAAGCAATACGGTTACGCTAACGATAGTTAACGGCTCGCCGCCATTTAAGTACGAATACAGCCGCAATAATT
>JAYWGJ010000209.1:0-6454 GCA_043778315.1 Saprospiraceae bacterium
CCTACCGATGCTAACGGACCCGATTTAGATGACAATTTGGCTAACTCGCGGAGTATTACGGTAGAATATGAGCGTAAATTTACCTTTTTGGGTGCGCCGACTCGCGCTACCGTCACCGCGTTTCATAGCACTACACACATGGGCAATTACGCCGAAGCTGTCCTCCGTCCCGACCGTGACGTGACCGCTACTCGCGCTGACGGGCGTACCAAATACGGTTTCGGTGTGAGTTTTGAACGAGAATGGGCAAAAAATAAGTTTTTGTTTATTAAAGGTAGTTGGAACGATGGACAAAACGAAACGTGGGCGTTTACCGAAATTGACCGCTCTTTTACCGTTGGCGCAAGCATCCAAGGTGAAAAATGGAAGCGTCCCGACGACCGTGTAGGCGTTGCCTACCTTACTAATGGCATTTCTGCTCAACACGCCGCCTACCTCAAAGCGGGCGGCTACGGATTTATCATCGGCGACGGCGATCTGAACTACGCACAAGAGCATATCATAGAAGCCTATTACAGTGTGCAAGTCACCAAGTGGTGCGCCGTTTCCCCCGACTTCCAACTCATTTTTAATCCTGCCTATAACGCCGATAGGGGAGTAGTGCCGTTAGTCGCGCTGCGTTTGCATACCTTTATGTAAGCTATGGAAGGTCGTAAAAAGTATTTTTTTTCATAATAATGCACCTTTCGCTAAACAAAAACGGAGCATCGCGACACCTTATATACAGGTGTGTTATTAAATGGCTTTTTTATAATTATAAATACCTCAATTCTTTTCATTTTTTTCACTTTACAATCAACAAACATGGAATTAAACAGCAAAAAGTTAGAACGCACGTCCAAAATCGTCTATTACGCTATCTCCGCAGCCCTGTGCTTCTTTTTGGTGTTGCTATCGAACAATATAATAGGCGATTTGGACAACACAGTGACTCCACCGCTCGCCGACGACTATGCGAATAAGCCCGCGATGGCTAAAATAGAGAAAGCGACGGTACTGTACAACGCTGAAATGGAGCTTCTGCGAACAAAAAAGGAGTCTATTGACAAAACCATCGAGACCGCTAAGGGAAATTACGACAAAGAAAAGGAGTCTTTTGATACTTGGGTAGAAACCCGCAAGACGCTCGGCGCACCCGACAAGGACAAAGACGTACTGCAACGCGCCAAAAACTTAGACGAACTGCGCGCCGTAGAACAAGACTGGACGGTGCAGCTTAATGCTGTTGAGTTGCAGCTTGCTGATAGAATCAAAAAAAACGATGCCGAGCAGAAAATAAACGAACGCGAGACCACCGCCACCATGCAACGGTACGAAATCGCCCGCAAAAGCTACGATTTAAAGGTTTTTTTAATCCGTTTGTTGTTCGTTGCGCCCATTTTGGCACTCGGTATTTTCTTTTTCATCCGCTACCGTCGGCATAAGTTCTGGCCGCTGTATTTCGGCTTCACTTTATTCTCGTTATACGCCTTTTTCTTTGGTTTAGTGCCTTATTTGCCAAGTTATGGCGGTTATGTACACTACACGGTAGGTATAATTGTGTCTATCGGAGTCGGATATTACGCCATTCAGCATATCCGCGCCTTCCTTGCGCAAAAACAAGCGGAGTTGCAAGAGACCACCGTCGAGCGTGCCAAAAAAATACACGGCGAAGCGGCAGAAAAAGCCTTAGAAAATCATTTTTGTCCGTCGTGCGGTAAAGATTTTATCCTCAAAAAATGGGAATTTCCGACCATTAAGAACGCCGACAAAGACGGCTATCAATTAGTGACTGATTTTTGCCGCCATTGCGGTTTAGGTTTGTTTTGTAATTGCGATAATTGTGGCAACAAAAACTTTGCGCACCTGCCGTATTGCGCGTCGTGTGGCGTAAAAAGTGCTGTTATATAATAGTATGGAAGGTAATATTAAATTTATTTTATTTGTAAGAGTTTCAATAGAGTCGATGGCTTAGGGGTTGGGGCGACCGACCTATTAGAATTGTCGGCGGGAACGCAGCATAAAAAGCTGATAAACAGCGCACTGTTCGAAGCGGCGACCATTTGGGAGCAGCAAGTTTGGGCTGTGTTCGCTTTTTATGCGAAGTGAAGCCTGACAAGTCTAATAAGTCTTGATTTTTTGGTTCTTTTTTATCAAGAAAAAAGAACAAAGAAACAAGTGACCCGTTTGAGTAACATCAAAAATTAAAACAAAAAAAACATTTTTATTACGATACAACTACACAAAAAAGCGTACTTTTGCAAAGGAGTTTTACCAAATAAGAAAAAATATGCCACATTACTATACCTTAGGGCAAGTGCCGCCGAAGCGACACACGCAGTTCAGAAAACCGAACGGCGAGCTGTACCGCGAGGAGCTTTTCTCTACCGAAGGCTTTTCGGATATGTATTCGTTGCTGTATCATTGCAACCCGATAACGCAGATAAAACAGGTGGATGAGCCGTTTTCGGTCGCGCCGAAAACGATACACGACAAGCAATTGAAGCCGCGTTCGCTGCAAGGGTTTCACATCAAACCCGAAGACGATTACCTCAAAAGTCGTAAGCCCGTGTTAGTAAACAGCGATTGTCATATCTCGCTGGCTGCGCCGCGCAAAAGCATGACCGATTATTTTTTTAAGAATGCCGATGCCGACGAACTGATTTTTGTGCATGAAGGCACGGGCAACTTTAAGTCCTGCTACGGCGAACTTCGTTTTGCCTACGGCGATTATATCGTCATTCCGCGTGGTACTATTTACCAAATTGATTTTGATACCGAAGACAATCGCTTGTTTATCGTCGAGTCGTTTTCGCCGATAATCACGCCGAACCGCTACCGCAATCACTTCGGGCAACTGCTCGAGCATTCGCCGTTTTGCGAGCGCGATTTCAGAAAACCGAGCAATTTGCAGACCTTTGACCAAAAAGGCGATTTCTTGTTTTACATCAAAAAACAAGGCATGATGTACCCGTATCACTACCTCAATCACCCGTTCGACGTGATTGGCTGGGACGGCTACACTTATCCGTATGCGTTTTCAATCCATAATTTTGAGCCTATAACAGGCAGGGTGCATCAGCCGCCGCCCGTGCATCAAACCTTTCAAACCAAGGGTTTTGTGGTGTGCAGTTTTGTGCCGCGTATGTACGATTATCACCCGTTGGCGATACCTGCGCCGTATTTTCATAGCAACATCGACTCGGACGAAGTGCTGTACTACGTCGACGGCGATTTTATGAGCCGCAAGCACGTCGAGCGCGGACAAATCACGCTGCACCCAGGCGGCATTCCGCACGGACCGCACCCCGGAACGGTCGAGAAAAGCATCGGCGCAAAAGAAACGAAGGAACTCGCGGTTATGGTCGATACGTTCCGACCGCTTTTGATGACCGAATACGCAGCAGCGATAGAAGACGGGTCGTATTATTTGAGCTGGTTGGAGTAGGAAAAAGTATTGCCCGAAAAGGGCAATATTTTTGTTTTCGATTTATTTTTATAACTCATGATGCAAATATTATCTATCATTAAAGAGCATTTGATTGCTAATTTTGGCGATGCAATTCAAGATGTAATTTTGTTCGGCTCTCGTGCAAACGGTACAGCAAACGAAAATTCGGATTACGATATTTTGATTGTACTCAACTGCGGGTACGACTGGCGGTACGCTGCCAAAATATCGGCGACTATGTACGAAATTGATGTTAAATACAATATTTTCACGGATAATCATGTTATTTCGGTAGATGAATTGAGTAATTCCTTGCGCGGTAGCGAACCGATTTTTCAGCGCGCGATACAAAAAGGACTCTACGCGGCATGATAGAAGAGGAAGCGGCTCGTGCAGAGCTTATAAAATATCGGTTGGAGCAGAGCCAAAAAATGGTAGAGGTCGCCGCGCTGTTAATCGCAAACAATGCGATAGAATCGGCTATCAATCGCATTTATTATGGTATGTTTTATGCGGTTTTGGCACTTGCACTGCAAAATAGCTACGAAACATCAAAGCACCAACAATTATTAGGTTGGTTTAATAAAGAGTTTATTCACACCAATAAAATAGATATAAAATACGGTAAAATGCTTAAAATTGCTTTCGAGTGGCGCATGAAAAGTGATTATGAAACCTTAACAACCTTTACTTTACAAGAGGCGGAACAGATGTTGGCTGATATGCAAGAGTTTATACTGAAAATTACAGTTTTTATCAATCAAAAATAAAAAAATGGGCTATTCTAATTTTAAAAGACTAAAAACGGTAACTAAAAAATTTGGTTTAGATGCCCGTTTGATATCTATATTTCCTCCCGAAATAGAAAAGGTAAATCCAAGTTCTTGGCTTCAAGAAACCCTTGAAATAGGTGGATTAATGCCACTGACAAACGAAAAAAATAAGTCGGAACGCATTGTTTCGCCTATTTTAATGGAATTAGCGAAGCATTATCAAGCAGAAATTACTTTGTTTTCTGGTGAAGATTTAATAATGCGTTCGGAGGACGATTTGGCGGGAGAATGTGATTTTTTCTTTTCGCTGCACCCACCAAAACCTTATATCGATTTGCCAATTATTAGTCTGGTAGAAGCGAAAGATGAAGATTTAGAATGGGGCTTAGCGCAATGTGCCGCACAGGTTTACGGCGCGTATTTATACAATCAGCAAGAAGGCAACGACATACCCGTTTTGTACGGCTGCACTACCACGGGGCGTGATTGGCAGTTCTTCAAATTTGAAAATAATATTTTTTATGTTGATACAACCGTAATGACCAATCTGCCGCAAGTGCTTGGTACTTGGCATTGGATTTTGAGTTTTTATATTGATAATTTTTCCAAAAAGTAAAAAATTAAAAAATGCGCATACAACAAATTGAGTTAAAAAATATCGGCGTTTTTGAAACTTCAACTAATTTTAGCTTGCAGCACGATAACGCGCTGCAGGGCTCGATGGTTGCTATCACAACGAACAGAGGAAGTATAATAAAGCACAAAAAGCCGATTTTTA
This sequence comes from Saprospiraceae bacterium, assembly GCA_043778315.1. GTDB lineage: Bacteria > Bacteroidota > Bacteroidia > Chitinophagales > Saprospiraceae > JBEEMU01. The sequence continues at coordinate 4,982 of JAYWGJ010000209.1, forward strand.
TTCGGTCTGCAATTTGTTTTTATTCAAGTACTCTTTAAATTCTGCAAAAGTCATTTTTTCGGTTTCTTTCGCAATTTTTTCCTTGATTGCTCTAAACACTTTTACAGTGTCAAAAGATTTTTCTGTTTTAATTGTCGGCTTCATTATTTACAATTTCTTTGGGTGAACGAGCAATATTTTGGGTCAGCAAACTACAAAAGCCACGCTATAAAAGCGTCTTGATTTAGTTCTTTTGTTGCGATGTCAAAAATGTTTGGGTTCATAGAATTTACATTATTTCTACATCTAGGCTGTCTCATTTAAATAACATTTTAATACCTAAATGAAAGCGTGGTTCTACATTATATTTTCTTGCAATTTCCTGTACAAATAATTTTTCTACGATATTGTTAAAAGGATTTCCAGCCGAACCTAATCCAGTTACTGCAATTTCAACTTCATACCGTCGGCATATTTGAAACCTCCAGCTGAGCCACTTCCTTTAATTCTAAACCTATAAACAGCACTATTAGTAGACTGTCTTCTAACTTCTTGTTTCTTATGTGTTGTGCTTCTTTGGAAACTTGCACTTGATGAAGAACCAGAAAACAAAACAGAAAAGAATTTTTTAACTTTTTAAAGCACATATAAAACTAATCCGATAACTATTAAGCAGCGAATCCAAGGTTTTTTTTCTGAACTTTGGGCAATCAAATTTTGAGTGTCAGACAAAAATTTTGTTGATACAAAACCTTTTTGTTTGTTTTCAAGTTCGACTTCACTCCATTCTCCTTGCTTTGAAATGATAATCACTTTTTGCCCTTTTGATACGTTATCAACAATTTCGTATGTCGCTCCTGCTCCCGAACGAATATTTAATTGTTCTGTATTTACATATTTTGTTTCTCGCCCGAAAGACAAGAAAGCCATTAATAAAAGTCCGAATATTAATATTAGGTTCTTCATTTGCAGTGTTTGTTAAAATATCACTAACGCGGCGGCGGCTTGGCGCAGTGCCGAAAATTGTTTGTGAACGGAGTGAATGAAATAGTTTTTGATATAGTTTGAACAGCGAAGAAGTATCTAAAAATATTTTCATAGTTCAAGTCTTCTTTCTTCAATAACTGCGTCACTAAACGAACCCTTGAAATTTTCCAAATTCTTTTGGCTTTTAGCAAAAGAAAAATCTGACAACAAAAGCCCTTTTTCAGAAGGTGTTTCTACATCTTCCAAAAATGTGACAATAACTCTTACTGGATTATCCGACGAATAATCCCTATCAAGTTTTACATAACCATTCTGGTAAGTACCAACTACTGCAATCATATAATTTGTTTTTATTTCAGCTACTTAGGAACGCGTCCAAAATAAGGTACTGTATTCTCACTTGCCTTTCACGCCAAAATTGCGTTAGATTATCGTTACAATGCAAAGGCACACTTCGTGTGTTTCACGACATATACGCGACTTTGGTCGCCTATACTTGCTCATGCC
>JAYWGJ010000210.1:0-2380 GCA_043778315.1 Saprospiraceae bacterium
GAACTCGCCACCGAACACGTTGCCAAAGGCGCAAATGCTTTTTTTATAATGACGAACGATGGCTGGTGGGACAATACGGCTGGGTATCGGCAACACTTACAATTTGCGTCGCTACGCGCCATAGAAACCCGTCGCGACATTGCGCGCTCGGCAAATACTGGGACTTCGTGCTTCATCAATCAGCGCGGTGACTTGCGGCAAACTACCGAGTACGGAACGGCTGTAGCTATACGCGACACTATTTATGTGAATAAAACAATTACTTTATACGCCGTTTTGGGCGACGTAATTGCGCGGATTGGCGCAGCTGTAGCACTTTTTTTATGGCTATTTTCGTGGGTAACGGTTATTCGCGGCAAGCGGAGAATGTAAAAATCTGATTATAAAAATAAAAAAAGCCCTAATGAAAATAAATTTCATTAGGGCTTCTTTTTCTTTAAGCTATGGCTGCATCATCTTTTCTACTTAATAAGTAGATAACGAGACCAAAACCAATTTTGTTTACAGCGTCACCGATATTATAAACAATATCCATTGCGTGCGCTGCTGCTGCACGGTCTGCCACTAACTCTACACCGAATAAGCCACCTTTTGTTCCCAAAATGTAGCCTAATGGATAGATAGCCCAACCTACTAGCACGAACCAGCCCAAGACATTAACTGCACTTGCAACTGCTGGGCTACTAGACTTAGCCAATTGCGCCACTTCGCCGAACCAAACAAGGTAAACGATGTAGAAATAAGCCGCACCGCTTATCGCACCCCAAAACCAGCTCTGTGTTTCTGCTGGGTAGATAGCCTCACCAATGTATCCTGTTACTAACATGAATACCGATGCTGCAATCAACTTCCACAACAAACCTACTTTTGCGCCCGCTTTTTGTGTAATGAGGTAAAACTCAACACACATCAAAGGAACGGTCAAAAGCCAGTCCACATACCTGAAAAAGGTAGGCGAATCGCCTGTCTCCAAATTGTAACCACGCATGTAGTAATAATGCACGGCAGCAATAAAGGTAATAAGTCCTGAAACGAGTACAGAAGTACGCCATTTCGCAGATGTTGTGCTTAACTCAAAGAAGAAAAACACAGAGGCAGCCATCATAGCCATGGTGCCTACGAAGAATGTAAATGCTACATAATTGTCAGTAGCAATTTTCAAATGGTCCATAATTAAAGTTGTTAAAAATTAATAAATGTAATGTGAAATATATCAGTGCAAATATAACATCGAAAAAGTTAAAAAAGTTTATTTAAGTTAAAAAAGAATTACTTTACTGTAAATAAATATAAACTTTTACATTCTTGAATTTTTATTTTTATTATAAAGTACTGATTTTCAATTATTTATAGAAATACAAATTCAATTAATTTTTTTTATTTTTTTTTATTGGATTATTAACTAAAACGTAAAAATTTGCACTTTAATCTACTACAATTGGAGTAGAGGCAGCTTATAATTATGATTATATAAATAATAAAATGTACTTTTGTAAGGGCAAATAGTAGCCTAATAGCTATTTAAACTAAATACTAATTATGAAAAACTTCGTATTCATGGCTGCATTAAGCCTTTGCAGCTTTACGCTATCGGCCCAATTGAACAGCACAAAAAGCGTTAAGCGTATAAAAATGCAGCCGCCGCGTAGTGTTCCTGCTCCGATTTCCGCCGACGCGGTAGCGACAAATACAGCACGTACTTTTTACAATGAAGGCAACGAGCAGTACCGCGCTGCGAACTACGAAACAGGGTTAGCGAAGGCGATAAGTTCGATAGAGGCGAAGTCGTCGGCGGAGGCGTTTTACCTCAAAGCGATTTGTTTGCGTAAGCTCAATAAAGACCTCGCGCTGCAAAAAGATGCTTACGAAATGACAGTCGCACTCGCGCCAAAACACACCGAAGCCTTAACGCAATTAGGCGTTATCGCGCTCAATGACCAACGTTTTGCTGATGCAGAACGCTATTTTAACCGTGCGATAGAACAAAAACCTACCGATGCTAAACTCCAGAAATTCTTGGAAGAGGCAAAAAATCCAGGTGATACTAAATCTGCCGCTACTAATAATATAGACAATAAAAAAGGCAAAACAGCCGAAAAAGAAGCCGAAGTACAGGGCGAAAGCAAGGCATTTACGACGGCGTATAATGAAGGTGTAACCGCGCTCAACGCGGGTGACAGCTACACCGCCGTAGCTGCGTTTCGCAAGGCGATAAGCCTCAACGAGCAGCACGCGAACGCGCATTATTGCTTAGGTAAAGCCTACACTAAGCTGCACGGCGAGGAAAATAATGCGATACGGTATTTGCAAAAAGCGGCAACTTTGGACACTAAAAATCCGAAACCTGCCTACGAACTCGGCAACGTTTATTTTTTGCAAA
>JAYWGJ010000211.1:0-2376 GCA_043778315.1 Saprospiraceae bacterium
CATAAAAGGCAGTTATACTAATGTAATGGGTTTACCAACGGCGCGAGTGCGCCAAGAAATAGCCGCTTTTGTGGAACATTTTAAAACTATTGGCGTTTAATTGTCGTAAATAATTCTAGGATTTTCAACAACATTTTCTCCCCTAAACAATACCGCGTGTTCTCGTCTATCGCCTCCTCTATCTGCTCGCCCGCCTGCACTACACAGCGATTAGCTCCGCTATTTCGCAGTACGCTCGCGCAAACGCTCGGCGACGACCGTTTCGAGGTAAAGGTTTTTCATAAAATAAGCGACATTCCGTACAGTTTGTGGCAAACGACGGCGCACCAAAAAAACGCACTGCTCGAGTTGCCGTTTTTATCTGCTATCGAGCAATGTCCGCCGTCCGATTGTCAGCCGATATATTTGGTGTTTTACCAACAACAAACGCCTGTCGGTTTGGCGTATTGTCAATTAATAGAATTTAATGCGTCGGAGAGTATTTCGCGTGAGCCGCTCAACGGCGACGAGTGTTTATTTACCTCGTTAGGTAAGTTTTTCAAGGAATTTGTATCTAAAAACGTCCATTTTTATAGTTTTGTCTGTGGTAATTTATTAGCAACAGGCGAAAATACCTCCGCTTTCGCGCAACACATCAACGCGGCTACGCAGGTAAAAATGCTCAACGAAGGCGTGGAAGCAGCGCGTAAATTGCTGCAAAAGGAATTGAATATTGATATAAAAATGACGCTCTTTAAGGAGTTTTACGAAAGCTCTAAGCCGAGTATCGAAGCGTTTATCACCGACGGCGGCTGCCACGAATTTATTGTACAGCCCAATATGCTGATGCACCTCGATGCTAATTGGCATACTTTTGATGATTATTTGGCGGCTATCGGCTCCAAATACCGCGTTCGGGTGCGGCGCGGCTTCAAAAAAATGGCAGAATTGGAGTGTCGAAGCCTCGAATTAGCTGATTTGGTAACGCACCAAACGACGATGCACCAATTGTACAAAGCAATTACGAATCAAGCCGAATTTAATTTAATAAAACTTACGGAAGGCTATTTTGTCGCATTAAAACGCGAATTAAAAAGCGATTTTTTGGTAAAAGGTTACTTTAACGCGCAGCAAGAAATGGTCGGTTTTTGTACCATGATAAAAAGTCACGACAGCTTAGACGCGCATTTTTTGGGTTTAGATAGCAGCTACAATGCGAGTCATCAATTGTATTTTAATATGCTGTTGGAAATACTCAAAACGGGCATCGATTGGCGCGTAGCGCACATCATTTATGCCCGAACCGCCTTAGAAATCAAGAGTTCGGTAGGCGCAGTGCCGTACCAAATGTTCAATTATGTGCGGCATCGCAACACGGTTTCGAACACTTTAATCCACCGTTTATTCACGTTTTTGCAACCCAAGCCCTTAGTTTGGCAGCAACGCCACCCGTTTAAAGATAGCGAATAAACGCAAAAAAAGTCATTAATGCCACAAAAAAAAATATATTTCGTCTCCGATTTTCACTTAGGCGTGCCGTCGCTCGCCGAAAGTAGAGCGCGGGAAAAGCGGCTTTTAGCGTGGTTTGATACTATCAAAACCGATGCTGCCGAAATATATATTGTAGGTGATATTTTTGATTTTTGGTACGAATATAAAACCGTTGTCCCGAAAGGTTACGTTCGGCTACTCGGTAAATTAGCGGAGCTACGCGACCAAAGTATTCCTATTTTTGCCTTTACGGGCAACCACGATATGTGGCAATTTGGGTATTTCGAGGACGAACTCGGTATTCCTGTATTTAAAAAACCGATAGAGCGCGAGTGGAACGGCAAGCGGTTTTTTATTGGTCACGGCGACGGCTTAGGTCCGCACGACAGAGGCTACAAAATTTTAAAACGCGTATTCGCCAATCCAATTTGCCAATTTTTATTTGGTTTGATTCACCCTGATTTGGGTATTGGCTTGGCCAATTTTATGTCGCAACGCAGCCGAAAAGCGAACAGCGCGGGCGATAAAGTGTTTCTGGGTGCAGAAAAAGAATGGTTGTATCAATATTGCGTTCGCAAATTGACGCAAAAACACTACGATTTTTTCATTTTTGGACACCGACATCTGCCGCTCGACCTGCCGCTCCCAAACGGCACATCGCGCTACATCAACCTCGGCGAATGGCTAAACTACGATACTTATGCCGTTTTTGACGGCGAGGAGGTGAGTTTGGAATCTTTTAAGGTTGGAGTGGGTTAAAACCCAATCCAATTAAAAAAATTGTGGGGCGCGGGTTAAAACCCGCGCCAATTCAAAAAGTTGTGGGGCGCGGGTTAAAACCCGCGCCAATTCAAAAAGTTGCGGGTTAAAACCCGCACAACCGCGTCACATCATTAAAATCGAAGG
>JAYWGJ010000212.1:0-6409 GCA_043778315.1 Saprospiraceae bacterium
ATTAAAACAAACACATAAATATTTTGGATTTATAACATACAAACACAACAAAACAATCATGTTAGACACCAAATTAATACGCACCCTTGCGCTCCTCAACGTCGCGGAGCTAAGGGAGTTAAAGGATTTTATAGACGCGCCATTTTTTAATAAAAGCCCGATAATCAGCCGTTTATACGAGTATCTGCACGTTTACGCACCTACTTTTGGAAGTGAAGAGTACGACGACAAAGCCGCGCTAAATTATTGCTCGCCCAATGCGAAATATGAAGAAAGCGCGCTCGCCAAACTGCACTCCAAACTCCTAAAAGTAGTAGAAAAATACATCGCTTATCGCTACGCTTTCAAGGAGGAGAATACAGTTGCGCAAAGGGAAAAAAATAGCGAAATGGCATTATTGCAATTTTATAATGACAGAAATCAAGCGAGTTCGGTGGAGCTTTCGCTCAAAAAAATGCGCAACTTACAAGCCGCACAGCCGCACCGCAACCGCGATTTTTACTACCAAGAATATCTGATTGATTTGGAGGTGAGCCGCTACGCGGGCAAAACCGACAACGGCATCGGCGACGTGCATTTTCAAGCCCTCAATAATTCGTTAGATATTTTTTATTTGTGTACCAAATTGGAATTGCTTTGCCTGATGAAAAACAGACAACGCATGACCAAATTCGACTACGAACTGACGGGTTTCGAGACCGTTTTGCGGTTTATACCCAAAAGTATTTACGCCAAAAACGAGTCGGTGCAGCTTTGGTACAAAGGTTTATTATTGCTACACGAACCGAATGTACCCCATTATAATGACCTAAAACAGGCTGTTTTTGCTGCGCCAACCTTGCTCACACAAGAGGAAACGCGCAATCTTTATACTTATTTGGAAAATACATCGCGGCAAATATTTACCGAAAAAACGGAGTTCCTCGCCGAAGTTTTCGCGCTCTACGAAGCGCAATTAGCGTCTGGTTTACTATTGTATCAAGGCTATTTGCTGCCGCAACTTTTTCTGAATATTGTGGTGGTCGCGCTCGCGCTCAAAAAAATGGATTGGTCGGCGCAGTTTGTAGCCGACAATCAGAACTTGGTGATGCCCGAACACGCGCATCGCGACGACGTATATCATCTCTCCAAAGCCTTGATAGCGTTTGAGTTACGCCACTACGACGCGGCATTAGATTACATCAATACTTGCCGCTTAGACAATATTTATTTTAAAATAATAGAAAAAAGACTGCGTATGAAAATTTATCATACGAATAAAGAAGACTTGCTTTTGGACGGCTTGATTAATAGTTTTCGTAAATTTTTGTCGGATTCTAACGCCAAACTGCCCGAAACGCAGTTAGAGCCGCAGCGCGTTTTTATTACCGCTATCGTGAGTTTGAACAAGCTGTTTCAGGCTACGCCGCAAAAAATAAAAGCCCTCCGCAACGAATGGATAGCAAATCCTACGTTGCCCGAAAAGGAGTGGTTATTGTCACAATTACCAATTTGAAATTGCTAAAATTTTAGCGCAAGCCGCCTGTATGAACCGCTATTATTTTTGTCCCTTTCGGGAAATAACCGCGTTGTATCAAATCGAATAGACCGTAAAACATTTTGGCGGTGTAAACGTGTTCTATCGGAGTGCTTGTTTTTGTGGTAAAGTCGCTAATAAAATGGCGTAAAACAGCGTTTTGCTTGGCGTAGCCGCCAAAATGATAGTCCGTGAATAAATCAAAATCGCTCGCTTTCGCGTTAATTATGGTATTTTTTTTGTTGTGCTGCGCAATGAAATTGCGCACATCGGCAGTCAAAAAATCACCACCTTTCAACACCGAAAACGCGAGTACTTTGGCACGTCCGCCCAAGCCGACCGCAAGTCCTGCCGCCGTCGCGCCCGTTCCTGCGGCTACCGCTACAAAATCGGCATCGGGCAAATCGACGAGCAGTTCGTCGGCGAGTTCGGCTACGCCTTGCACCGCACAGTCGCCCGAGCCGCCTTCGGGCAGCTCGTAAAAATCGCCAAATTGCTGGCGTAAAGTGGCTGTAAATTCGGGTGTTCCGCGCAAGCGATAATCACTTCTCGATACAAAGTGTAGCAGCATTCCGTTTGCTTCCGCAAATTGCAGCGTGATGTTTAGCGGCTCGGTAAGTTCGCCACGAATAACGCCAATCGCTTGAAAATCAAGCAATTGAGCGGCGGCAGCCGTAGCATAAATATGGTTAGAAAACGCGCCGCCATACGTCAATATCGTATTTTTATTGGCACTTTTATTGCCATTTTTATTGGCATTTTGCATCGCCGAAATATGGTATTTCAGCTTGCGCCATTTATTGCCTTGTAGCTGCGGGTGAACCAAATCCTCGCGTTTCACGAACACCCGAACGTCCGCCGCCGCCAATAAAGGCAGCGCAATTTCTTGTAGCGGCGCGGGTGCAAAATCGAGCATTTTATTACAATAAAATTATAAGGTACTTTACTTTACTTCACTTCACTTCTTTCACCAAAAAAAAGCCATCGTTGCCTTGTTTTTGGTACAAAGGCATCAATATTAGCGCGTTTTCTGCTGCTTTTATGTCGCCCTTACGGTCGGTAGCGAGTATTTCTTTTGCTTTTACGGCTTGAAAATTGAGGTAATTTGGGCGCATTTTGAAGCCGTCACCTGCGCGCACAATGTGTCTGTACAGCAGCTCCGCTTTGCGCGGCAACAAAGCGGCGCGTTCGCGCAACCGCAAATCGTGCTTGTCTTCTACGTCTTCGGGCTTCACCGAACCGACGGCACGCATCATATTAATAATAGCAGATACGGCGTTGGTGACCGACTCCTCGTCGTCGTGTTGCCCCGACTCAAAAGTGAGTGTCACCGTTGGCAAACCCTCAAACGACCCATTAAAATAGGTCATCAAAGTGCCTTGCAATAGCGCGTCGAAACCCGTCACGACAGGCGCGTACAGCGTCGCACCGATGCGCTCCGACTCCTCGGCGCGTGGCACGATAGTAAAAATTCCACCTTCGGCGGTCGTCGTATGCAGGTCGAGCAGAAAGATGCGGGCAGGCTGATATTTAGCGATTAAATCGCGGATAGTGTGCAGCAAGGCTTTCGCCTCGCGCTCTTCGGAAAGCAAGCGGTCATCGGGCGTAGTGTCTATATATTTCACCCGCTCAAAATCCCAAATCCGGTTCATATCGGTATCGATATAGCGTTTTTTCTTGGCTTTTGCTGTAATATTACCGACTAAACCGACAAATTGTCCGTAAAAAACAAAATCCTTATTTTTTATTTTTTCTTCTTGCAATAACCTTAAAACTGTATTTACAGCCTTTTCGCCTGCGGGTTCGTTGCCATGCAAACCCGTAGTGACCAACAAGAGCGCGCCCTGTTCGCCATCGTCGTGAACGCCAATTATTCTATTATTATCCAATATTACTACTATTTTTTTACTTATTTAGCTGAATAAAATTAGGTGGGCTTATTTATCTACACTTGAAAAATAGCTTAAAAGCTACGTTTCACTACGTTTTAACTATTTTTCGGCGTTCCCGATAATCCCACTTAATTTTAAACATTTATTTATTTTTTATAAAAATCGATGATGTGCTGCGCCAATTCCAAACTGATATTGACTTGCGCCTCTACGGTTGCCGCGCCGATATGCGGCGTGAGCGAGATGCGCGGGTGCGCCAAAAGCTCCGCTCGCGGCGTAGGTTCGTTCTCAAAAACATCGAGTGCCGCGCCTATTACTTGTCCGCTTTCTAAGGCTGCCAACAAATCCGTTTCGTTAATCACGCCGCCACGCGCCGTATTGACCAACCAAACGCCGTGCTTCATTTGCGCCAATTGCGCTGCGCCAATCATTTCGCCGCCCGGCACATGAACGCTTATCGCGTCCGCTTCGGCGAGCATCGCCTCCATACTTACGGTCGGTAAAGTGATGTGAAAAGGAGTGTCGGGTGCTTGCGCCAACGACATATCGATGGTCGCGGATTTCAGGAACGGGTCGACGGGCAACACCCGCATACCTGCGCCGAGCGCGATACGCGCTAAGGCTTGTCCGATACGCCCAAAGCCAATAATACCTAGATTTTTGCCTTTGAGCTGTACGCCTTTTTCGTAATTTTTTTTGAGGGTATTGAACTGCGTGTCGCCCACCAAAGGCATTTGCCGATTGGCATCAGGCAAAAAACGGAACATACCGAGCAGGTGTCCGAACGCGAGTTCAGCGACGGCTTGCGACGACGACGCGGGCGTATTCACCACCGTCATGCCCTTGCTGCGTGCATAATCCACATCGATATTATCCATACCTACGCCACCACGAGCGATAAGTTGCAGGTTCGGGCAGCTATCAATTAATGCGGCGCGTACTTTTGTCGCGCTACGCACACAAAGTACTTGATAATCTTGCAGCGCAACGGCTAAATCTTCTTGCGCTACTTTTTCGGTCACGACAGTAAAACCTGCCGCTTCGAGCATTTTTTTACCGTCGGGGTGTATGCCATCGTTGGCTAATACTTTTATCATTTTTATTTTTTTGTCAATTTTGATTTGTCAATTTTGAATTGCAAAAGTAGGCTATTTTTATTGAAAATATAGATTTAAAATTAAAATCGAGTCCCGAAGGCACGCCAAAATTGTATGACTAAAAAACCCGTAATCATACCGCCCAAATGCGCCCAATGCGCTACGCCCGTTTGGAAACTGCCCGCGCCCATCACCAATTCTGTCCCGCCAAAAAGCACCACCGCGCCCCACGCAGGAAGTTCGATCGGCGGAAATAAAAGCTGCATACGATTGTTAGGAAACAACATTCCGTAAGCCAACATCACGCCAAAAACTGCACCCGACGCGCCCCAAGAGCTGTGCATCTCGCTGCCGTTAAAATAATGCACTTGTATATATACGACCAAAATATCGAAAGCGGACGCGCCCAAACCGCATAAAAGGTAGTAAAATAGGAAGCGGCGCGCACCCCAAACCATTTCTACGGCGGGTCCGAACATCGCCAAACCCAACATATTCATAAAAATATGCGCTACGTTGGCGTGCATAAAAAAGCAGGTCACCAACTGATAAGGGTGAAAACCAGGCATTGTCGGATAATCTAAGGCGAGCATACCGCGCTCGTTACCTAATAATATCAATGTGCCGATAAAAAAAAGGACGTTGATGATAATTAGATTTTTGACGATTTCGGTGAGTTGAAAATTTTGCATAATAGGCAGAATTGGTAACGTATTATTTACACAACAAAACTAAGGCTTTTATTTATAAAACTCCTATTTTGGACAATAAAAAAACGTTTACTTTTTTTGAAAAAAGTAAACGTTCAGAAAAAACATATTTTATTTACATTTTTATAAATCGTAAAATATCCATTTCACTGCTAATACGAATAAAATAAACGCCGTTTATCAATTGGCTAATATCCAAATTTGTAGGAATATTATTGTAGTTTCTAACGCACTGCCCTTGTTCATTATATACAAACATGGCTTGATTTCTATCCAAATCAGTCTCAATAGTTAAATGATTTTGCGCTGGATTAGGGTAAATAGTGACCGTCGCGACGCGCTCTGGTGCGATTACATTCACAGTTACTATGTCACTATAAGTAAATTGTCCGTCATAATCGGTTTGTTTGAGTCTATAATAATAAATATTGGGACGTAAGTTGAAATCGGTAAACGTATAATTTTGTTGTTGTCTGCTATCGCCCGCGCCTTTTACGCGCTGCAGCTCGCTAAAATTTTGCGCGTCTTCGCTACGCTCTATTGTGAAGTAAGCGTTATTTTTTTCGCTCGCTGTTGCCCAATTCAATAGTGCGTCGTTGCGGTTTACTTTTTTCGCGTCAAAGCGCAATAGCTCTACGGGCAAAATACCGCTTCCGTTGCTTGCGCCCAAACTGCCGCCGCTAAACGACGTGACTTGAAACTCGGCATAGGTCATATTCTGAAAATTTCCGCCCGTCCAAGCGTTTGTAGAGCTGCCGCTCGCGCTGTAATCGAACTGCGTAAACGCTGCCGAAGGCACGGCTATATCGAGCGGACTATACGGGTGCGACACCTTGAAAGCCTTGATTTTACTGAGGTCGGTAGCGGCTGCGGGTACAGATTGCGTGAGGTCATAGAGGTCGGAAGCGGAGTAGTAAAAACGCACCGTGACGGGCGCAGCCGCGTCGGGTTGTTCGTTCGGTTCTACGTTCCAAAAATAATTCATACTGTACCAGTCCGCGCCCGTATGCGTGATGTAATTGGCAGTTGACAGGTTTGCACCGCGATAAAAATGATAGGCAGGCGTGGTTTTTATCGCTACTTTTACGGGTGTAGTCGCCGAACCGACCGACCCAATATTATGTCCAACCGCCGTATTTCCATTTTTTTTCATAGACAAAACCAACCAATTTGCGCCTGAATAATAATGCGTCC
>JAYWGJ010000213.1:0-6404 GCA_043778315.1 Saprospiraceae bacterium
CGGATTTGCCGTATTTCTTGTTGTAAGGTTTGTATTTCGCGTATTTTTCGTTCAGAATAGTGGGTATTTGAAATATATATCATTGCCAATACGCCCAAAAAGAAGACGAAGCCGAGGTTGTCGAGCAACCACGATTCGGAGTAGGAGGACGCATTCGCGAAATGTCTGTTAAATTGTAATGCCACTTTATTATTAGTAAAGAAATTTTATTTTTGAATAACTAATTTTCGTATCGTTTGCTTGTTATTAGTACTTAATCGCACTAAATAAATCCCTGCGGGCAGGTCGGTAGTATTGATTTCTGTGACATCATTATTCACCATTATACTATACAATATACGTCCGTTGAGGTCTAAAATATGAATTTGAGTAGCATCGTCGTAGGTCGTTGTTTTTACCGTTACGCTGTTTTGCGCAGGGTTAGGATATATAGCAAATTGGATATTTTCAGGGATATTTTCGGTTTCGTTATCCGCTTCATTATTGCTGCCATTATTGGCTAATCTTTTTCCTCCACCGATAGTAGTACCTGCGGGCAAACAACTTTGTGTAGTAGGGTTTTGTTTGATAGCAATACCAGAATACAAAGTATCCATAAGCTCCGCACCTGCCGCATTGCGATAGATTAATCGCACCCGAAACGTAGTAGCGGTACCCGCCGCGTCACCAATATTTGTTCGTATAAAACAATTGATACTATCGGTTACTTGACCGCCCGTAGCCAATTTTTTTCTACCCAAAATATTACTCAATGTATTGGTGCTAAACACACCCGTTGCGCTCGATACCTGCACTTTTACGCTATCGCAAACGCTACTCGTACAAGTCGCTATTGTTCCCATAATAGTATATTGTAAACGAAAATTTCTGTCGGCACAAAACGTGTACACTGATTTGTAGGACGGTGCTTGATAGAGCGCGTTTATTTTGGGTGCAACGGTATAGCAATTGGAAATATAATGAAAAGGTTTTCTATCTTCGCCCGTACCGCAAGTGCCTGCATTGAACTTATAAATTATTTCATATTTGCCCGCAGGCAGTGTGTCAGCGAGCGCGAAAGGCGAGGTAGTGACTATCCCACCTATCACATTGGTTTTGGTATTGAGCAAAGTAAACGTACCGCCTGCCTGCAAAGCTACGGGTGTAGGCGATAAAATAACAGGATTAGTAGTTTGCGTAGGTTTGCAGCGAATAGCGACGGGTTTTAGTACCGTTTGGTCGATACTCATAAATGTGCGTATTTCCTGCTCGGGGATAGCACCTATCGGGCAGCTATTGTATGACGCTAAACTTTTTATTTTGTAATAATCAGGGTTGAAGGTATTGGTATATTTTACCAATAAATTGGGCGTACCCTGCCCTACCATTTGATTAGGTACATCGGCAAACTCCACGAATGTACTAGTAGGCGAGCTTTTAGTCTGCCACGCATAGCTACCGCCCGCTAAGGCTGCGCCATTGCGGGTAAAGTTGGTATTGATACTCGTCCACTTATTCAAGCCACAAATAGTGGTGTTGCTTGGCGCAAGGGCAAAACGTATGCCGACGGTGTCGATGCTTTTACCAAAAGTCGTTATATCTGTATTTGCCCATACGGTTTGTTTACTTAAAGCCAATATTTCCTTTACTCCTTTAAGGCTATGTCCGCCGCCCGTAGTGAGCGTTCTTCTGTTTGCTGCCGTAGTTCCCGCCGCCTGTGCTGACCAGTACATCAATTCTGTATCAGTTGAAGGAGTGGCATCGTTATGATTTTCATCTATACAATGACCCAAATTTAAGCCGTGTCCAATTTCGTGTGATATACTTTGATAAAAATCTTTTTTTGTTAAATTACAAGCTGCTGTACTGTTGTAGCTATAGCTACTATCGGGTTGAAGTAGAGGATAATCCACTTGAAAATAACCATTATTGACATAAGTAGGATTAATTCTGATATCGAAGCCAGTTGTATATAGTTTCTCCGAGAAAGGTACAGTGAACGACGTGGAGGAATAGTTTTTAGGAGATGTTTCCATTATAACGGAACAGTTGGTACACCCAGCGGGAGCGGTTACTGCCTCCACCTTTATAATGCACTCGTAAGGGTGAGTTAAGTAGGAAACCAAATTAACGCTATCTATTTGCAAAATCTCATACCCGAGCTTTCTATTCCACGCCTTCGCTGCCTCCCATATACTTCTGCGCATAGCAAGACTAGTGACGCTCGTGTGGCAGCGCAACGGGTATTGACGGCGACAATCTTTATTAACAAATAGGCTGCGCTTTTTGGTTAATGCACCATTCGTATAGGTAGGATAGTTTGCTGCTGCATACTCTATATGGAGTTTCTTATTGGTGATAACTGTAGTATTAGAAATATCTTTTTTTATAACTTTAACAAGACCAGACCCTGCACAACCTTTTTTCATAGTGGTATCTTGAAAATAACGCGATGGTACTATTACCTTTATAGAATCATCAGCCCATGTAACGATATCGATGCTATCAATGGTTTTGGCGTAAAGAGGCGTAGTATTAGATTCCGCCAAATCAGCATCTCTAAATTGTATATTACCTTTCAACGCACCAAAGTAGTTGCTGCACGGTGCGCCATTATAGTAGGGTTTGAGGGTAATAGCCTCTCCCGTTCCTGCGCGTGTGGTTTTTGGCGTAAAAACTATAGAGTCAGGGTTAGGTGGACAAACAGGGCAAAGTTGCAGGTTAGTAATGGGGATTCTGAATAGTGGTTGGGTGAACGTAAATTGATTAACGTTCGCATAACTATTAGGGTTGCCACCTATTTCATGATATTGCCCAGTCGCTATCTTAAACTTATACCCCGAAGTACTACCACATGCTGTTATTGCAATTTTATGGTGTAGAATAACTTGGTCAGTTGTGGTCAATGAAAATAAATTGCCTGTTGTTGAACTAACCTCTCCAATACCTAAGCCAAGGCTATCTACTGTTGCCCCATATGTCGATATACTAGAATGATATCGAGTAGGGTCAATATTTGGTCCAAGCGTAACAAAACATTTATTAAAAACAGTACTAAATAAACTAGGGTTGTATTTCATAGAAATATTTATAAATCCTATATAAACAGCCCTATTGCTACGCGCTAATATATCAAATTCCAAATACCTTACCCCGTTACTAACGGTTGTCTGTTCGTTTGCCGTGCTTAATGCAATATTAGTAGGTAATGCCATACGCATACCGACGCGCTTACCTTTCTTATTAAACACACGAACGGGAACTTTGGTATTAGACAGGCTGGATTTACTATTCTTTTGTTTCTTAATTAGTTGAAAAATCACATTACGAAAAGCTATCTCATTATCATACACTTCATAAAATCTAAATATTTGTCGTCCGATACGCCCGTCAGGTTCAACATCGGGATACGCCGTATAAGGTGCATCTTCATTAAAAAATTGAAACACCCGACTACTGCCTTTGAGGTATCGCGGCAGCGCACTCGGTTTAAAGAAAAAATATTGCTGCACCGCGTCACCACGAGAAACGATTGGTGGACTCGGGTTGTGCATCGGGCAGTCCATACTTCTATCCGCCCGAAAACTACAGCCCGTATTATTCTGATACTCGACGGTATCGCCTACTGCCAAATTACCTTTAAACACCTCCGTAACTAATATTTGTTCTACTACCCACGCTTCGGTTTTATTCACCCGCGCCGCGCCTTGTCTCAAAATACGTCCTTTAAATACAAAAGGCGCGTCGCGGATTACTCGTTCGCCCTCTCGGTGCCAATACATAGAGTCGTGAGACGGTGTCTCTAATTGTTGGGCATTCGTTCTATCTACTATAGATACAAGTGTTAAAATTAAGACTAAGATTTTTTTCATGGTACTGGAGTTTATTGGTTTAGTTTTGGGTTTAGGTTATTTTGCCGTGCTTAATGCAATATTGGTAGGTAACGCCATACGCATACCGACGCGCTTACCTTTTTTATTAAAAATATTAGTTTTTGTCTTTTTACCTACTGAACCTTTTACTGTCTTCTTCGAAACCGAAGATGTTAGAATGATTAGATTTTTTATAAACGTCTCTTTCTCTTCATACCCTGCATAAAAGTGAATATACTCGTCGTTTTTATATGGTGGAGTTTCATGGTATGCCGTGTAAGGCGCATCTTCATTGAAAAACTGAAACACGCGACTACTTCCTTTGAGGTATCGCGGCAACGCACTCGGTTTAAAGAAAAAATATTGCTGCACCGCGTCACCACGAGAAACGATTGGTGGACTCGGGTTGTGCATCGGGCAATCCATACTTCTATCCGCTCTGAAACTACAGCCTGTATTATTCTGATACTCGACGGTATCGCCTACTGCCAAATTACCTTTAAACACCTCCGTAACTATTATTTGTTCTACTACCCACGCTTCGGTTTTGTTCACTCGCGCCGCGCCTTGTCTCAAAATACGTCCTTTAAATACAAACGGCGCGTTGCGGATTACTCGTTCGCCTTCTTTGTGCCAATATATAGAGTCGTGCAACAGTGTTTCCACTTGCGCAGTTGCGGTATTTGTAAATAAGATTAAATAAAATAAGATTTTTTTCATGCCAATTTTTTGGCTACACATTATATATTATAATCCAAATCAAATCCGTTCCGCTACCCTCAATTTTGCGCTCCTTGCACGCGGGTTTTGCTTCGTTTCGGCGTAACTCGCCTCTATCGGTTTTTTGGTAATCAATTTGAACGGGCGACTTATCGCGCCAAATTCGTCGCGGAGCGGCTCGTCGGTAAACGCCGCGTGCTTCATAAAATTCTTCACGGGTCGGTCTTCCAACGAATGGTACGACATCACTACTAATCGCCCTTCGGGCTTCAAAACCTGCACCGCGTCAGTCAAAAAGTCTTGCAACGCGCCTATTTCGTCGTTCACTTCTATCCGTAAGGCTTGAAAAAGTTGCGCCAAGTACTTAGGGCGAATGCCCCAAATCATGGGTTCTATCAAACCCACAAAGTCATCAATCGTTCGTATTGGTCGCGTTTCGCGGAGCTGTACGATGTGCTGCGTAAGCGTTTTAGCATTGCGCACCTCGCCGTATTCGCTCAGTATTTGTTGCAGGCGTTCGGGCGAATAAGTGTTGATAATATCAGCCGCCGTCAGCTTGCTTTCGCTGTTCATACGCATATCTAATCGAGCGTCGAAGCGGAACGAAAAGCCGCGTTCGGGTACGTCTATCTGATGCGACGAAATCCCCAAATCCGCCAAAATACCATCTACTTGCCTGATGCCTTCGGCGCGTAAGCAGCGTTTTAAGTGTCTGAAATTATTGTGTATCAAAGTAAAACGCGGGTCGTCGAGGCTGTTTTGCAGCGCGTCGTCGTCTTGGTCAAACGCCAATAACCGACCGTTTTCGTTCAGTTTCGTTAGTATTTCGCGGCTATGCCCGCCGCCGCCGAAGGTCACATCTATATATATGCCGTCGGGTTTGAGGTTCAAACCTTCCATACATTCGGGCAGCAAAACGGGTATGTGGTACATTTTTTTATTTTTTTTGACTGTAAACAAGAAGCTGTGAGCTGTAAACTTTTTGACCGTTATTGAGGCAAAACTTTAAGCGATAAGCTAAAAACTAAAAACTTTGATGCTCGCGAAGGTTATTTTACTGTAAGCGATAAGCTGTGAGCCGTAAACTTTTGACCGTTATTGAGGCAAAACTGGAAGCGAGAAGCTAAAAACTAAAAACTTTTGATGCTCGCGAAGGTCAAAAAGTTTATTGCTTACAGCTTCGGACATAATATAACGGTCAAAAAGCTTACAGCTTAAGATTTACCCATCACCGCTTCCGCTAAGGCTGCAAAATTTTCGGGTTCGGCGTTCATTACTTTATCGTATTCGGCTTTCGCCCAAATCTCAATCTTATCAAAATAAGCGAACAGCACCAAATCAGTCCCTATGCCTGCGTACTCGAGTAGCGGTTTAGGTAGCAAAACGCGCTCCGCGCCGTCGAGTTCTACTTCGCTTGCGCCGCGATGAAAATACCGCACAAACTCCCGATTTTGCACCACAAACTGGTTTAATTGGCTCAATTGCTCGGTAATCACGTCCCATTGCGCTTTGGGGTAAAGAATTAAGTGCTTTTCGAAGCCGCGATTGATGACAAAAGAAGCCGCCGCCGCCGACCCTAACTGACGCATCAGTTGGCTCGGTAGTCGGACGCGACCCTTCGCATCTATTTTGACCTCAAATTCACCTAAAAACTTGTTCACGGAGGAATATTGTAAGTACTACTATATATAGCATTAAATTGAGGTCAAAAGTAGTTTAATTTTCCCACTTCTTGACACTTATTCCCACTTTGCAGCATAAATTAAATTAAATTATTTTTTTTATTATGATATAAATTTATATTTGAAAATTATTTGTTTTTAAATTTTTTTA
>JAYWGJ010000214.1:0-27994 GCA_043778315.1 Saprospiraceae bacterium
TAAAAAATACTTGCCAAACCTAACGGTATCAACGACGCAAAATCGATGACGAGCATATCTATCGCGTTTACACCTTTAAGCTCTTCGTCGGTCAAACCAATATCTTTTATGTCTTCAAACGCTTGTTCGCGCTCTTTTTGTGGTATTGATAGGGCATAAAATGCCAAAAATAAGAAAAAAGTGGTTTCGCGTGTGGCTAAAGCCAAAAAAATACACGGAACGATGCATAAACTGCTCCTAAAATGTATCGCAACCAACGAGAGTAGTATAAAAAAGTACTGTAATGGGTCGTCGTAGGTATAAACGGGCGCGAAAAACGAAAAAAGTACCGAAAAACTCACCGTAAACAGTATTTGACTGAGCAACGCTTCGCGCTGCGAACAAAGGTACAATTTCGCTAATATATAAAGGAGTATATTACAAAAAAATATCAATATGAAATTCAAAATTATAAAACTTTGCGCTACGCTCCAACCCAAATTTTGCACCAAAAACTGAATAGTCCATGTACAAAGCGGTCGGCGGATAAACGCAACGTCGGTCTGATGTACGCGTACTGCATCTTCCAAAACCGTCGCGCCGCTCATGCCTGCTGTATCGTATCCGCTCAACATACTCGGCAACAAATAATGCCAAAGCAAGAGAAAAAAGGTTAAGGCTGCCGCCAAAACGACGGCTTGCCACCATTTTTGAAACATAAGAATTTTTGTTGTAAACAATTGAAAATCAATTACTTATATATTTATATATTTAGCTGAAATAAAATCAACGAAATTCTTTATCTACACTCAAAAAATAGCTTAAACCTACGCAAGGGCTACGTTTTAACTATTTTTCTTCGTTCCCGATAATTTCGTCTATTTTAAAACATATATCATTAATGTTTATATTCTTCGCGACCAATCCAAGGGTTTTCGCTTTCTTTTTGCAAATTATCGTAAGACGGCACCATATTATTGAGCTGCGCGCCTTCATAGTGATTCGCGTTCACGACCGACGTTTTTTCTACTTTCGTCGGACCTTCTATCATCCAATCGGACGCTTCTTTTTTGTCGTATCTACAAGTATTGCAAATAAACGACTCGACCTCGCCAAATTGGTCTTTGCGCGCCGTGACGCGCAAAATCATTGCGCCGCGCTGCCACAAACGCACTTTGCCCGTACATTTTGGGTTTTCGCAGTCGCGGTGCGCGTCCATCGGTTTGGTAAACCAAACGCGGTTTTTGAACCTAAACGTGCGGTCGGTGAGCGCACCGACAGGACACACGTCTATCACATTGCCCGAAAAATCGTTGTCGATTGCTTGCTCGATATAGGTAGAAATTTCGGCGCGGTCGCCTCTGTTCATAATACCATGCACGCGCCCGTTCGTGATTTGGCTCGCCGTGAACACGCAACGGAAGCACATGATGCAGCGCGTCATGTGTAGCGAAATTTTTTCGCCGATGTCGATGCGCTCGAAAGTACGGCGGTCGTAGTTGTAGCGCGTTTTGGCAGAGCCATGCTCGAAGGCGAGGTTTTGCAGGTCGCACTCGCCTGCTTGGTCGCACACGGGACAGTCGAGCGGGTGATTGATGAGCAACATCTCCACGATGCTTGCGCGTGCCGCGAGTACGTCAGGGTTCGTGATGTTTTCAACTACCATACCTTCCATCACGGTGGTACGGCACGAAGCCATGAGTTTCGGAAAATAGTTAATTTTCGGTTGCCCTGTTGCCTCGTCTATCACGGGCTGTTTGGTGGCTTGGTCGATGAGCGGCGTGCCTGCACGCACCAAGCAGGTGCGGCATTTTCCGCCCGAGCCTTCGAGCTTAGTGTAGTAGCACATGGCAGGCGGGACGATGTCGCCGCCAATCATTCGCGCTGCGTTCAGCACGGTAGTTCCGTTGGGGACTTCGATTTCGAAGCCGTCAATTTTTATTTTTGGCATGGGTTGATAAGTTGCTGCTAATTTTTACGAATTACCTTATTTTTGATTTCGCAGAAGTGGTTGTAAATTAGGACAGTTTTGTTTGTAAATTTGATAATCTACAAAACAATATTCGCGATAAGCAATGTTGCCGCTTACATGTTTTACTAAAAGTTGTTGTGCCAAACGGTTTAGAGATTCGCAAAAAGATTTATCTTTAACAAATTTATTTTTTGTCAAATAGCGTTTTACCGAACTATTTGCAATATTATAATAGTTTTTTCTGTCTTGAACCAAATTTTCATTGGCATTCAAGCCTAAAACCTTAATAGTTTCTTCAATCTCTTTATTGTTTTTACTATCTACCAACCCGTTTAATAAGTAATAAAAAGCGGTTTCACATTTCGCCTCTGTCGGATAAACGGAAATATCTTTGTCTTCGCGCAACACATCGCAATGCATTCCTTCTTGATTACTCGTACTATCGCAAACGGCAACCAAATTTTTATAGTCAAAAGTTCCGCGAATATCCGCGCTTTTCACCTTCAAATGCTCTATTCGTACCTTGCTCTTTTCGTCTAAACTTTGCCCACAATAAGCGCAAATGTAGCCTTGTTCTTTACAAAGTTGCTGCCAAAGCGCATCTTTTTCAGGGTTTTGCAAATGTTTCCACAAATCGCTTGCGGAAGTTGTTTTCCTTGTACCATCATCATTTTTCTCTTGGTCAAAACGCAAATAATGTCGGTCAATCGTTTCTTTTGTCGTGTTTGTTTGCAACCATTGTGTAAGCATTGCGGGAGGCGGATTTATTTTTATAATATGCTTCATTTTGCGATACCCTCCTTTTCCATATCGTTCAAAATTTTAATCATTTCAAAATCGCTTTGGGCGCGTAGTAAATCGGGGTCTGCATGATGCAATATATTGGCTAATCTTGCTATTTTTATAGAAATTTTGTCAGCCAGATTGTTGTTATTTGGCTCGTTTTCAAACTGTTGTAATAAAATGAATAATGTTTCAAATTCGTCTTGAATTTCTTTTACTGGTCGCTCTATGCCGTATATACGGCTGCTTAATTCTTTTATATCTGCGCCATACGCCGTAAAATCGGTAAACTCCTTAATCTCCACACTTTCCGCTTCCTTTTTACACACATATATTTTTATTTTATCTTTCGGAATACTGCCCAAAACATAAGGCGAATGCGTGGTGACGATAAACTGTATATTCGGGAATTTTTCTACTAAAACCGCGAGTATTTTTTGCTGAACGCTGATGTGCAGGTAAGTGTCTATTTCGTCGATGAGGACTATAGCGGGCGTTTGCATAAAATTATTTTTCTTATCGGTCGGAGTTACTTGATAAAGCCGTTGCATCATGTAGCCTATCCAGCCAAAAATGTTGTTAAAGCCTTGGCTTATTAGTTCTAATAGAATCGGATTACTATTTTCGCCTATCTTGACCCATATCGGATTGTCTTCGCGCCCTATTTCATATATAATAGTATGTAACTTTATTTTTTCGTCGATTACATCACTAATTACATCAAAAACAGCATATAAAAACCCACGCTCGGGCGGTGTTTTGTTGCCTTTCGCAATTTCGTTGTTTACTACTGATTGAGTAGTTACTAAAAACTTGGCAAATTTATAAAACCGAGTATCTGGCTGGTTATTGAGCATAGAAATCACATCATTTATATTAGGTCTATCGGGCTGCGAATCTTTATCGTTTTCGTTCGGAGTACTTTGTAGCTGTGGGAAAGCCAAAAACAATGATTTATACTTATTATCTATACTATTTGTAAATGACGGTATAACATCATCCAAACTATCCGTCAAAAAAATATCATTGGTATTGTTATCTAACTGCAAAACCACTTTATTTTGGCTATCAAAGGGAGTAATATTTTCATCGCTCAACCGCGTTTGATAAGTAATTTTCACGCTGCCTCTTTTACTATATATAGGTCGTCCGTAGCCCTCTTCTTCTTTATTAACACCGCTAATACTCAACATATTTCGAAGGCTTTTTTTATTAAAAAGCGTGTCATCGCCACCAAATTCATCTTCGGTATTTCCACTGCCTGTAAAAGCCAAGACGATGCTGCGCAAAAGCGTTGTTTTACCCGTACCGTTGTTGCCGATAAAGCAAACAACATTCGTCATCGATTTAGACTTATCCGATTGAGTAGGAGAAAAATCCAGCGATATATCTTGAAAAAGACCAATACTTTTTAAGCCTAAACTTTTTAGATAAATAGCCTTCGTGCGTTCCCATTCGTGTTTATATTCCGCGCTATTGATGACTCTTGTTCGTTTAGCTGCTACTAGCTCTTTATTACGCTCGAAATTCTTTGTGTCTATCGGTTTAAGGCTTTCAGCAACGTTACTATTAATACTGATGAGGGAGTCTATAATCTTTTTATCATTCTCTATAAAATTGTCAATTACAGCTATATAGTCGGTATTTTCATATAATTTCTCCCAGTGTTCGTAACCCTCGCCCGTTTTTTTGCGTTTTCTTTGCGTCATGCGCAAAGCACCACTTACTGCGGTAAAAAACTTGGTTAAAATTTCATTATCATACGAAACAAAGTTGAGGGTTGCTGCGCCATATTGGTCTATTCGGAAAAAAATATGAGGGGTCTTATTCTTAGGGTCTAAACCTGCCCAGAAAGAAAAAGCCAAATAATCATCGGTTCCTGTAAACCAGTACCCATAGTCGAAGCGACCGCCCCGATTTTTCTGCCGTAGTGTAAACGGCAAATCAGGGTAGCTTGTCGTCAAATGTGCGTACACTTTTTCGTGTATTTCAGCAATATTATTCATAATCTTAGAAAAATTATTTTTTAAAAAATCACCAAAAACCCTAATAACTTTCAGGATAATCAAACACCTCCGAGAGGTCAATCGTCAGTTCGGGTAGAATATTTGGAGTTATAAAATCGGTATCGGAATATACTTTTGCGCCCGAGTAAGTGCCGTTTTCTAATAAAGTATGTGTCAGTAAAATTTTACTATCTGTAAAAGCAATCCAATATTCCAAAACGCCCGACTCTGCGTAAAGGTATTTTTTGTCGTGCAGATCGCGGTTTTTTGTGGAGGCAGAAACGACTTCTATAATCAAATCGGGCGAGCCGTTGCAACCGCGATTATCTATTTTTTTTAGGTCACAAATCACACAAACATCGGGTTGCACGACGGTTGTTATATCGCGGTCGGTGACCAAACTTTTTTTGCGGTCGTAGAGTTTCACGTCAAAAGGCGCGACATAAACCTTGCAAGGCTTGCCGCGTAAATAGTTTTTAAATGGATTAAATAAATTACCCACTATTTCTTGATGATTCGTTTTTGGCGCAGACATTTGCACCAATTTTCCGCGTAGCAACTCCACCGTTTCCGTAAATTTCCAAGTCAAATAATCCGCGTAGGAATACGTCGCTTGTAAATCGAGTTGATTGATGTCCGTTATTTCCATGTGAATAGCTTTGTTATTTCTTTTGTAATTTAGCTAATTTCTTTTGCAATTCTGTTGCTTTTTCAAAATTTCCGGAGGTAACTGCCCGCTCTATTTCAGCCTTTAAATAAACTTCGCCGCCTTCTGCAACAAGGGCTGCGGCACGTTCAGACTCCAATTGCGCAATCTTAAATTGAATGCTCCGAAAAGCAGAAAGTGGCGTAACCATCAAACTTTCTAAGCCCTCAAACGCTGTCATATCGGAGGGCATAGAACCCAATAATTCGCCGATTTGTTCTGCCATTTCCTTATATTCTTTTAGCTCCTTGTCGTAACTTGCAACGCTCCGCTTTTGTTGCGCAGCAGATGTGCCCTTTTCACATAAAATACAGAGATGATGCTTTGCACCAGTAGTCTCGTGAACAAAAGTCACTAACATCAAGTCAGTTCTGCCGCAACTACTGCAAGCTGTCTGTTTATTTTCTGCCATTTTTGCTTAATCTAAATTTTATTTTTTGCGTTACAAACCTTGATAAAATCCTGAAAATCGGAATTAAATATATTAGAGTTTATCATCTATTTTCGTGTTTGCGCACAGAAAAAACGGTGCGGTTTAAACGCGGCGGATTATTAGGGTCTATACCGTGAATTTGACAAGTAAGCCACCACGCTGCACGCAACCGCTCGTGCGGCGGCTGTGCGAGCCAATACGCTCGCGTATCATCTGCCTCGGCGAAACTCTGCGCCTTGAAAGCGGTTTTGTCTAAGCGGTACATATTTATTTTATAAAACCTTGATTGACAATATATTGTATCGTTCCTAATAATAAATTTAAGTTGTTTAGCGTATAGATAACGGGGTCTAACAAAATCTGCTCGCGGTCGAGTTTCAAAAACTGCCATTCTACGCCGTTCGTTACAATACCAAAAATATTTAATGGCGATTTATCCATGCGTTTTTTTTCGTTAAAAATAGACGCGCCTACCATTTGCGCTGCGCTTTGGTCGTAAGCCAAATCCAAATCCGCTTTTTTCGCCTCTACTACGGTAATAATTGGTTGCTGCAATCGCACGGCATTTGCAACGGCGGAAACCATAAAATCAACTTCGCCATTTAGTCCTTTTTTGGGTTCGGCAGGTAAGTTTTCGCCCGAAAATATCGATATTCTATCCAAATTTAACGCCTGTATTTCACCCAAAACAGGTGCGATTTGCATCTCCGACCTTGCTTTTTCGGTTGTTAGCGGCGAATTTTGGGCGCGTAAAAGTTGTCCGACCAGTAATTCGCTTGCTGCTATATGCTCGATGCCGTCGGGCAGCCATCTGGCACGTTGCAAAATGACCCCAAATTGTTGCTGCAAATCAGCTAATTTTATTTTGGTATAAGCCATTTTTATAGAGATTAAAATATTTTTATTTTTTAATAAATTGGTCATATTCTACTTCCAAAACCTCTAAAACTGCTTTTATAACTTCCAGATATTGGGGCAAACGCCCTAAAATTTCTTTAAAAGCGGCTTCATCATAAATATGGCTCATCAAATTTCTATCTTTTTGCGCTGCCTCGAGCATTGTAAAATCTGCTTCGCTAATTTTATGCAATAAAAACATTTTTTGAATACAAACTTTGGCAAAATTAGTCTCTTCTGCGTGTATTTCCAATAAATATTTTCGGCACGTTTTCCACATCATTTCCCACGAATATTCAAATTTTTGCAACAAGCCGTTTTGTATCCCGTCAATTTGCACTGCGGTCAAACCGTCGGTAGCGGCGTTTTGTAAGGCTTGCCAGCCATCAACCGCACGGCGGAGGGCTGCCAGTTTTCTACCAAATTCGCTTTGTTCCATAGTATATAATTTTGTAATGCGACGGTTTTGAAATGGTCAGACGTAGTATAAAAATCAATAATATCGATAGTATAAGGTAGCCACGCTTCTTCGAGTTCGTTTTGCAGCGCAAGCCACGCCTTTGGTTCGGCAACAGCAAATGGTTCGTCGCCGAAAATACCGACATCGATATCTGTGCGCGACGGATATTCTGCTCGCGCACGAGACCCAAACAAAAACACATGAAATTTATTTTTATCAATATGTTTTAGTACAATATCGCAAACCCTGTTTAGGTATTTTTCCTCGAAAGCAGTCATATTGATATTATTATAAATTATTGATTTTTTGTTGTCAATATTTTTAAATTATCGTTAATACCTTGCAATAAATCCTTGATTTCCAATAAAGTAGCACTGTTTTTATCAGCATCATTATTTGTACTTTTATTTCTATTGTCCATTAATAGCTGCCGTTGCTGCAAGGCGGTAGCGCGAAAAACTTGCGCATCTTTTAGTCCAACTAAACTCATTTGATTGCTTGCGTGCGCCGATTGCCCTGCGGTTTCTACGCGTATCATACACAAATTATAATAGCGCAAAACGGGACCTTCTATGAAAGTGAGGTCTTGTATATTCTCCAAAGGTATCGTTTTTTCTACTTGAAAAAGAATGCCTTGTTTGAAATGCAGCGTTCGGTCGGTGAGTTCGCACTCCAATTTATCAAAATAATGACGGCTATACCATTGCCCAACGCCCAAAAACCAAATTATCGCCAACGGAATACCAAACACCGTTAGTGCCAAAAAACCGCCAATATAAAGTAAAATATAGGTGCGGACAATCGGATTGAACTCCGCTTTGATGATTATCGGGTTTGTTTCGGACATTTTATTGCTATTTTATGATAAAAAAAACTAAAAACTACGCCAAAATCAATTTGTCGCCTCTATACACCGCGCCAGCCGCAGCCGCTTCTTTCGGGTGCGAGATATGCCACTCAAATTCGGGACGGAAGTGACGGATTGCCGCCGCTACGGGCCAAGCTGCTGCGTCGCCGAGCGGACAAATCGTGTTGCCCTCGATGCGGCGTTGCACGTCCCATAGCAAATCGATATCCGTTTCTTTGCCATGTCCGCTTTCTATGTCGTGTAGGATTTTTTCCATCCAGCCCGTTCCTTCGCGGCACGGCGAGCATTGTCCGCACGACTCGTGGTGATAAAACCGCGTGAAATTCCAGGTATTGCGTACAATACACTGGTCTTCGTCGAAAACGATAAAACCGCCCGAACCGAGCATACTGCCCGTCGCGAAACCGCCGTCGCTGAGTCCTTCGTAAGACATCAAGCGGTCGTCGCCGTTCGCGGTTTTGCAAATCAGATTTGCGGGCAAAATCGGTACCGACGAGCCGCCAGGTACGCAGGCTTTCAGTTGTTTACCGTTTTTGATGCCGCCGCAATATTCGTCAGAATACAAAAACTCTTGTACCGTAATGCCCATTTCTATTTCGTAAACGCCAGGGCGATTGATGTTGCCACCAGCCGAAATCAATTTTGTTCCTGTGCTTCTACCGATGCCGATTTTCGCGTAAGCGTCGCCACCATTTATCAATATCCAAGGCACGGCGGCGAGCGACTCGACGTTATTTACTACGGTCGGGTTGCCGTACAAACCTGCGATAGCAGGAAACGGCGGTTTGATGCGCGGATTGCCGCGTTTGCCCTCGAGCGACTCGAGCAGCGCGGTCTCTTCGCCACATATATACGCGCCTGCGCCTGCGTGAACATAAAGTTCACAATCAAAACCGCTACCACATATATTTTTGCCACAAAAGCCTTTCGCCACAGCTTGTTTTATAGCCGACTCTAATATCGGAATTAAATACCAATATTCGCCTCTAATATAGATGTATGACAAGTGACAGCCAAGCGCGTAAGACGACGTTATCATGCCTTCAATCAGCGCGTGCGGATTGAACTCCATGATGTAGCGGTCTTTGAACGTGCCAGGTTCGCTTTCGTCGGCGTTGCAGACTAAGTGACGCGGGTTGCCTGATTTTTTATCAATAAAAGACCATTTCATACCCATCGGGAAACCTGCGCCGCCGCGACCGCGTAGCCCTGATTTTTTGACTTCTTCGGTGATGTCGTCAGGGTTCATACCGACGGCTTTACGCACCGACTCGTAGCCACCAAACTTGATGTAGTTGTCGATGTTTTTGAGGTCGGCTTTACCGACGTGTTCGAGCAAAATTTTCTTAGACATATTTGAAATTATAAAATGTTTGTTGTTGAACTGTAAATTATTGATAATCAATTATTTGTGTATGATTTTTATTCTATTTTGAGTGTTTTTTATCTATATAAATTACTACAAATTATGTTTCGTGAAATTGCCAATCTTATTAACCAAATTTGCGTAAAGCGTAGGACTGTATGTAATATCGACGCGCCAAGTTTCGCGAGTAGGTTTGAGTTGGGCAAAATCGTCGTTAGTTTCTATCAAAAATCCCTCAAAAGCCACCATTCGCTCATGCGTAAGGTCATCAATATCTGTGGTATAAAAACTTGGATTTATACTTGCCGCAAGACGCATATCATTATCTTGTTGCGCAGTTAGATTTTTATCTTGCAGTTTTAAGGTATAAAATTCCATCGGAATATTCTGTTTTTCCAAATAACCAAACACTTTATGTTTTCCAATATTTTGAAAATGGCGGTCAAAAACCAGCACCTTTTGTATAGTTGTTGCACTAAAAACTGTATTAAAGAATGAATTAATATCTATTTGCGTTAAAAAATCTAAGTAACGCACATTAAAAGTGTTAAACGCTGCCAAATTGATGCGTTGCCAATGAATATTGGGCTTTTGTACGGCATCAATTACTGCAATTTTTGGATTTTTTATGCTAACATTTTCATTTTCAACGATAAAATCCGTCATTGTAATCGGTATTAAAATCGGCAATGTGGTGTTTGCCGCAACTTCCAAAAACTGTGCGGTCAAATCTGCTGCATTCGTAGCCAAAGTAAAAGTTTTATTGCTAAACAATCGTTTCATTAATTCGTCTTTAACACGCCATTTCATGGTTGTAGGCACAATACCTACACAATAATCTATCAATTGTTTTGATAGAAACAGTTTAGCGACTTCATTTTGAAAAATGAAGTTGATAAGATTGTCCGTTTCATTCGGAAACAAGGTACTTTGCGCGTGCATAAAGCGTTCAAAAACCTTATAATGTAACACTACATTCATGCAATTTTGGGTTTAGGGAAGCAATTGCATTCCAATATTATAATAATTTTCATAAAAATCGGCTGGAATTTCTATATCAAACATACCATCTTTATCTAAATGATGCGCAACTACTCGCGTTTGCGTCGCCTCCCGCGTGAAATAATGCACCGTCACGTCTTCGGGTTTCAAAACGCCTTGCTTGACTAATACTTGCAGCTCGCGCACCATATCTGCGCTATGCGTTTCTATAAAATAAGTGTTACTTTTGCCTGTATTCACGAAAGTTTCTAATAGTTTTGCGTGCAAACGCGGGTGCGTATGTATTTCGGGTTGCTCCAAAAGTACAATTTCACCGCCGCGATGTTCCGATACTATCGCTTGCAACAACATCGGCAATTGCAAACCTACGCCATAACCTACATTCGTGATATTGCTCCAAAAATCGCCGTCACTCACCCGCACTTTCAGCTCCATAATATCGCTGCCCGGATTTGTGACTAATTTTATTTCTTTCGCAATACCCAAATCTACAATCGCGTGTTGCAGTTTCTCTACCAATATTCTTTTTTCTGATGCCTCAATACTTTCATCTGCTAAAAAATTAACTACATCTTCTAAGTTATGTACATCTTCTACTACGCCTCTGTCATCGCGTTTTATGTAATTTTTTTGCGGTGTTGTGTTTAGGGGATTTACATAACGTATAGTTGATAGTAGAAAACGAAGCATCAGAAAATTTATGGCACTTATAGAATATACTTTCTTATCTGATGTACGACTTAGAAAATATAGAAAACCAGTAAACATACCTTCTGCATCTTTTATAATAGTTTCTTTATCATTGTGTGTCAATGCTACATCTGCAATAAAAGAAATAGATAAATTACCAACGTCTTTTTTTTTTAGTCTAATACTATTTAAGGATGTAACACCGATTTCACCACTAGCACCACTTAAAAATAACTGCTCTTCATAATTTTGGATATTTTTATTAAACACAAATTGATATGAAATACGATCTTCGTTGGTAAAATCCACATTATTGAAAGTTGAAAGCATATGGTTTGTACTTTCAATAATTTTTTGTCCAAATTCTTTTTTTAACGAATTAAGTACTTGAATTATATAGCGGGCTTGTACCTCAAACCCAAATTCCAAATTCAAACTTGTATCATTATTATAAATAATCTCTTTGTAATTACCTAAATCTAATTCACCAAAATTACGCCCACGCAAGTTTAAAACACCATCTTTACTCTCCGTACTTTGTTTCAGCATACGCAAAAACTTCAACAGCGAACTCTTACCCGAACTATTCGTTCCGATAAGCAAATTCACTTTTGAAAACTCGAAGTTTTGGTGCTGAAAACTACGAAAATTATGGATATTTAAATTAAACATTTTTTATTTTATTTCAGATGATTAGCATTTTTTACAACGCCGCGAATGCCTCTACCGTACTCGGTACTGTTCCGTTGCGGCAGCCCGCGATGATTTCGTCGACTTTCGCTTCGGTGAGGTGTTGATAAAACGTGGGTCCGATTTGGAACAACGGCGCGTAGCCACAGCCACCCAAACACTCCATCATTTTGAGCGTAAACAAGCCGTCGGCGGTTGTTTCTTCTTCTTTGATGCCTAATTTGGTTTTCAGATACTCCAAAATACGCTCGCCGCCCGAAATAGCGCACGGACCGGTTCGACAATACTCGATAACGTATTTGCCTACGGGTTTCATATTAAACATAGAGTAAAAAGTGGCTACTTCGTACACCTCTATTGGCTTGATGCTCAATAGTTTAGCGACGTAATCCATCGCCTCTGCGCTGAGGTAGCCGTTGTTTTCGCGCTGCGCTAAATGCAGCGTAGGTATGAGTGCCGACTTGCTTTTGTCGGCAGGATAACGCGATACGAGTTCGCGAAATTCGCTTATTTTTTGTTCAGAAAATTGAAACATATTTTGAAATAATTATTTTTAGATTTATTCTATTTATCGCGGCTTAAATATAAAGGGTTGCACTATTTTGTACAACATAATCAATGGTATGCCTATCGTGTAGCCGAGCATCATAATACATAGTGTGCGTACAATAATATGTGCGCAAAAGTTGCGCGCCTGCTTTTTGCTGAGGTCTATAAAAAAATAGAGCATCGCTAATCCTAGTATTATAGGTAACGTAAGTGCCGCCACATGAAACATATAATCGGCGTGAGCCCAATTCTGTATTTTAAAAAGAATACCTACTAACATAATAGCAAACCCTAATCCTGCAACGTAGCTCAATAAAATCTGCCAAATGCCTCTACCTTGAAATAGGATAAACGGTATAGCTACAACCAAACCTGCATAAGTCAAAAAACCAACGGTGACTAATTCTGAGCCTTTCGGAATGGCTTGATATTTGAAAAAAATACCTAAACTTGCCATCAAAAGCGGTAAATACTCGGTATAACCCACCCATTTCTCGATGGTCGCAAATTGCGTATTTTCGTTTTGTGGCGCGTCGGGCGCGTCGATGATAATGGTTTCGGACACTAGAAATAGGGATTGTAAAAATTATTTTTATTTATAAACATCAATAACTGTTTGGAGCGCGCCCAACAACTCGGATAAATATTTCAAATAATATCGTTCGGTATCAATCTCAACAGTCATATTTTCCATTCGCAGTAACATCCAATCCAACCCTGTGCTTGTAATACCGTAAACTACGGGAACGTTTTTGCCGTGGTCTTGATTAAAAATATGCACGGCATACATTTCGGCTACACATTGCGCAATAGCGGATTGACTATCTACCGCGTCGTTTTTTGCCTCTACTACGCAAATTATCGGCGACTCAATAGTTGGGCTGTGCAGAGCTTGCGACAAAATATAATCGCAATGACCGTTTAAGCCGCGTGATTTATCTACATCAAAAGCGTAGCCTGAAAATACAGTGAACTGTTGTTTATTGTTGCGGCGCAACTCGTTCAAAACAGGCACAACCAACAATTCCGATTTTGCTTTTTCGGTGTCAAACGGCAATTCCAAATTATCCTCAATATCCGCAACAAGCCTCGCGCTTGGTGCTATATGCTCAACGCTATCAAAAAGCTTCGCGCGTTTTAGCACGATATTTAAGGTTTTAATATCGTTATAATTAAAACTCGAGTATGATTTTGCCATGATTTAGTGAAAATGAATGAAAATATTAGAAAACAGGCGAAATATTCACTTTTTCTGCCATTTTTCTGACAAATGTTTGCCAAATTGGGTATGTTTTAAGTTTTTCTATATCAAATAGTTGCGCTAAATCACGCATATCTGATTCTTCATAGCCAAAAGTATCTATTAATGCTTTTTTTGCATTTTTAGCGTTTTTGTCAATGCGTATTTCGTGGAATTTTTTCTTGTATTTGCGGCAAGTCGTTTCAATATCCGTTATAGCCAATGCTTCAATCATGTATTCAAAAAGCAAAAACTCTATTTTTTCATTCGTAGCGCATTTGCATTTTTCAAAAACCTCGTTACATTTTTTTCTATTCGCATCTTTATCCAAGTCTTTGATAAGAATGATAAAAGCGAGGTCGTCTTCTTCAAATATGGTTTCTAAAGCAAGTATAAAGTCGTCATTTCCTAACTGACTACCTCTATAACGACCTAATAATTGTGTATAATTTGCTTTTTCGGGAAAATAGCGTTCTAATAAGTCGGCAATCGGCGTTCCGTCGTTGTGCGGGTTTTCGCTCACGATGCCTATTTTTATAGTTTCCTTCATCTCCTTATTTTTTATTTTCTAATCCTATATTTACCCAATAACTGCTCAATAAGCCTGTTTTTGCAAAATATTTTTTGATAGCCGCTTGTTTTTTCTCGCTTACACTTTCAATCACCGTACTTTTTAGCGTTTCGTCGTATCGTGCGAGTTTGATGCGACTCAACTCGTTTTCGTCTAAAATATTCAATACTTCGGGCGCGTGTGTCGTAATAATAATTTGTTTTTCGGCGGATTGCTCTTTCAAAAATTCCATCAATAACTGCAATTGATGCGGGTGAATACCGAGTTCGGGTTCTTCTAATAAAACAACATTGTTAGTCGCTAAAACACTCAAGACTATCCAAACCATACGGCGCGTTCCGTCAGAAAGTTCGTTCCATTTAAACCATTCATTTTTTGTTTTGAAACCATACATGAGATTGGAGACAGTCACTTTATTGTTGTTATATCCTTTTTCAACTTTAATTTCATCTTCTCTAATCGGATATTCCACTTGAATATTCTCAATAGGCGTATATTTTTTTAGCGTATCAATATACTTTTGGTCTATCTGAAAATCTTGTATCATAATATCTTCTTTAAGCCAATCTGATAAATTGATAAGGTTCGTTAAAATCAAATTTTTATTACTATTAAAATTAATCAGACTATTTAACCCTTCAACTATCAAATAGGAAGTAGTTGTCGGCGTGGAAAAACACTCGATTTCGGAAGGAACATTAAAAGGTAAATAACAATATTTCAAAAAAAGAGATGAACTGTTCTTTATGACCTCTTCTATATTTTTAGAATCTTTCTTATTTGTATGATTTAGTATTTCACTTTCAATATTCCTTTTAATATTAAAATTATAGTGTTGATTGAACTCAAATGTGATATTTGTTCTCACTAAATTGCCTTTATAATAATATTCTATGTTTCCTTTAACGTCTAAATCATTGATCTTTTCACTATCAATATGTCCTAAAAGCCACAAAAAATTACTTTTTCCGCAGCCGTTTGGTCCTATAATGATGTTTAAGCCGTTTTCAAAAGTGGCTTCGGTGTCGCGGATATTGCGGTAGCCTTTGAGCCGTGCGCGCGAGAGATAGGGATTTGACATAAAAATAGGTGGCTTGTCGCCAATTGATGTGGTGAGAAAAATTGTATTTTTATTATAGTTCACTACGCATCTAATTCCCCCGCGATAATATTCATGCTACTCATCGCGACGATAGCGTCGGAGAGGTACGCGCCTTTCGCTATTTCGGGAAACGACTGATAGGCGATGAAGCACGGACGGCGGAAGTGCAGACGGAACGGCTTGCGTCCGCCGTCGCTTACGAGGTAAAAACCGAGTTCGCCGTTGCCACCCTCTACCGAGTGATACACCTCGCCGACGGGTACGTCGGTTTCGCCCATCACGATTTTGAAATGGTAGATAAGTGCTTCCATATTTTGGTACACGTCTTGTTTCGGCGGAAGGTAAAAATCGGGTACTTCGGCATGAAAAATGCCTTTCGGCTCTTTCGCAACTTTGTCTATCGCTTGTCGAATGATGCGCAGCGACTCCCATATTTCGCCGTTCCGAACCATAAAACGGTCGTAAGTATCGCCTTGCGTTCCTACGGGAATATCGAACTCAAAATCTTGATACGAGCTGTACGGCGTATGCACGCGCACGTCGTAATCTACGCCTGCGGCGCGCAAGTTCGGACCGGTCATGCCGTATTGCATCGCGAACTCTGCCGAGTACGCGCCTACATTTATGGTTCTATCCATAAAAATACGGTTGCGGTTGAACAGGTTTTCAAACTCCTTCCACACCTTCGGAAACCGCTCCATAAACGCGTCGAGCTTCGACCAGACGCGGTCAGAAAAATCGCGCTCGAAGCCGCCGATACGTCCCATATTCGTCGTGAGGCGTGCGCCGCATATCTCCTCAAAAATTTCGTAGATATATTCGCGTTCCTCAAAAACGTATAAAAACCCAGTCAGCGCGCCCGTATCTACACCCAAAATCGAGTTGCAGATAAGGTGATCGGAGATGCGCGACAGCTCCATCACTATCACGCGCATATAATCGACGCGTTTCGGCAGCTCCAATTGCAGCAGCTTCTCCATCGTCATGTGCCAGCCCATATTATTTATCGGCGACGAGCAATAATTGAGGCGGTCGGTGAGGACGGGTATTTGATAGAACGGGCGATGTTCCGCTATTTTCTCAAACGCGCGGTGTATGTAGCCGACCGTCGGAACGGCTTCCACGATGCGCTCGCCGTCCATAGTGAGTACGTTCTGAAAAATGCCGTGCGTAGCAGGGTGTGTCGGTCCCAGATTGAGGGTCGTGTATTGACTTTGCGGGTCGTTGTCGACTAAGATGCGTGCCATATTTTTATTGGATTTTATTTATTTTAGAAAATAAAATTTTTTATTCGAAATTCACTTGTTTGTTTTGTTTTTTGGAAAACAACTTGAATTTTATCATTTTCATTCATAATTGTAGCAAAAGTAGCCAAAACCTTGCCATTTTCATCGTATTTGATGCGTTTTAGTGCGCCATCACTTTCATTTGCTTCGTTTATTTCATCACGAATATAGAAAATGATGCCTTTAAAAATTATTTTTGTGTTTTTCAAGTCAGATTCAGTTGTTTCGCGGTCGTTTGTTGCCAAAAGCAATAGATATAAACGGTTCATTGTATCTTTAAATTTTCCTTCGCAATGCTCTAAAGTCTTATTAGTTTGCAAGGAAGATTTTAATTCGGGTAATAAAACTACAATTTTATCTTCATTTTCACGTTTTAAAAACACTAAAATAGCGCATTCTGTTGGCTTTCCGATTGTTTTATAACCGCGTTTCTCTTTTTCAAGGTCAAATTTCCAAATTTCTACGACTTCTTCACATTCATTTTTACAATGCAAATTAGTTAAAATAACAGTATGAATTGCTTTCTCTTCTTTTTTCTCTTCTATTTTGATAGTTGCCGATAAATCCACATTTTCAAGTAAACCAATTTCAACCAAAGCCTTGTAATACGCATTACGCAAGGGAAAATAAGGCTTGTTTTCGCTGATTAGTTGTTGTCGTTTATTGCTCATCGTCATTTTCTTTTTGATATAAAATATCGGTTAAAGTCCGATTGTTTCGAGCTATATTTTCAGTAATATTTCTAAAATCGCGGAAGTAAACGCCATAATTATCGTTGCCGCAATCAATCATTTTTGTTCCATTGAAAAAATAAACGCCTAAATCTTCGTTCGCAAGGTCAATATCGGCACTTACGTTTTGTAAATTATGCGTTTCAATCAAAGTTTGCTTATCTAAACCGTGTTCTTGATGCAATTTATTCAAATATAAATAAGTATTTACTGCATCGGTCATCAAGGGGCTATGTGTAGTTACCAACACTTTATTGTTATTTTTTTGTGAAAAACGCAATAAAATATCTAATAATCGCAGTTGATTTTTTGGGTGCAGATTTTCTTCGGGTTCGTCCATTATCAAAAAGTTTCCGCCAGAACTATTTATCCAATATTTTAAATATAAATAAAACAACGTCAATTGATTAGCCGATGATGAAGCCAAATACATTGGCAATTCGTGTTTATTATCATTGGTTTTAAACATAAAATCGAGCATCGAAATTGCCTCAACTTTTGTGCTTTCAATACTGCCGCCCATCACTATTTTCAATTGTTCTAATAAATCATTATAAGCCCAATTTCTCTCTGAATCGCTATTTAAACGATATATATTTTTTATCAATTCGTTTATCGGCTCTGTATAAGGACGTTGTGCCATTTTGCGGAGGTCGCCGTTTGTTACGCCTTTTTGTATCGCTTTTGCTATTTTATCGCTGTTTTCG
Source organism: Saprospiraceae bacterium (assembly GCA_043778315.1). Lineage (GTDB taxonomy): Bacteria > Bacteroidota > Bacteroidia > Chitinophagales > Saprospiraceae > JBEEMU01. The sequence goes on from JAYWGJ010000214.1 coordinate 18,039, forward strand.
CGTTCATATTCCATAATATATTTATAAAATGAAGCATAAAACAAACGGTTTGCAGGAATAAAGGTTTTAGTATATACAAATTTATTAGATAAATATGAATTAATAACGCACGTCAATAATTTAATATTGAAACGCTTGTAAACAGCGGCACTGTTTGCTTCAAAATCGTCTTCTCCGTAAGAAAAACTTACATCAAAACCTGCCCTTACTACGTTAAATGTATTAAACCCTGGCAATACTTCTATTTTCACCTTAAATTCTATCACTTTTTCATATTCCAAACTCATTTTAAAATCTTTTAAAACCGCGTTTTCTGCATTTTCATCGTTCAAATTAAATACAAGTGACAATTTTTCTTTTATCAAAAAATTGAAATAATCTTGCATTAAAATCGGTACAATTTCTATGGTCAAAAATTCTTGCGCTGCTGTTTTATCATATTGTTCTATAAAATCCTCAATATATTCTTTATTCAAAACCGCCCACAAGAGTTGTGCCGTATAGGTTTTGCCGCTATTATTTTCTCCGACAAAGACACAAAACTGCTTCGTCAAGTCTATGACCTGACGACCTTTTAGCGGTCCGAGATTATGGAAAACGAGGTTCATATTTTTATTATTCCTATTTCAAAAAGAACCCTACACCAAGCTGCACATTTAAGGTATTGTACGGAATACTGCCAGAAGTTGTGGTGTTTGTATAGTTGTAATACACGTCTTGTCCGTTCGGGCTGTACGGCGTTTCTGTTCTGACGTTCACGCTCCGCGCAATCATATTTGCGGTTTGATAGTTGATTTTACCTAAAAGATACCATTTTCTAGCAAACTGCAACCGATACGCTGCGCCTAAGCGCAAGACCAAGCCCGAGGCGTTTGCACTCGAAGTGACCGCGCGAATTACACCCTGAGAATTAGGCGTTACTTGCGTAATCGTCGTGACGGAAATACGAGGTGTCTCGCTGCCGATATAGCCTAATTGCGTAGAAAAAATAAATGCAGACCGCTTTTTGCCCGCAGGCAAACGGTAAGTAGCACCGCCGAGAACGCCCGAAATCGGGTATCCCGCGCTTGTAAATACATTTACATTGCCATAAGACGCGCCGAGCGAACCTATGGCAATTTCATTCTCGCCGCCAAACCCCGACAATAGCCAGCCCCAATTAGAGGATTTGAAATTACTACCCATTTCTAAGTCAAATAAATTACCACCCGTTGCGCCGCCGCGACTTACATATTGCCCAAAAGGAACAGAAAATCCGCCGTCTAAATGCAGGTAAAACTCGTTTGGCATTGGCGTAGTTTCTTTTGCAGCCGCTTTTGCGGTTGCTGCTTCGCTTTTTGTCGTATTAAATACATCTATCACGCCGTTTTCATATACGATTTTTTGTATATCTTTTTTCTGCGCGGAATACACTGGTCCGTTTATATTGTCGGTGCGCTTGTATTTCACTTCGGTAGGCGTAACTTCCGTTACTTTTGCCTTTATAATATCGCCCGTTTGCGTCAAAATGATGTCTTGCGCTTGCAGCGACAGACAGAAAAGGCAAAAGAATGCAGCGATTTGAAATTTTTTCATCAAGAGTGAATTGTGTAAATAAATAATATTTTTCGATTTTGCATCTTTTATAAAACACGAATTTCAGCTATCGTACCCTATAAGATTTGGTTTTGAGTGAGCATAAACCTATCAAACCACCTATTGCGATTGTACCGCCGCAGGCAACGCCTGTTAGTGCTGCCGATTGTAGTATTTGTGGGTTGAGCAACACTACTAATAACGAACTGATAGCACCGCCTCCCAGCCCCTCCAACCAATAATTTCCATTCCGAACCTTCAAATACGCTATATCTTGGAGCGGAAGTGCCGTAAATTGGTCCGTTTCGTCCAAAAAAGTAATACTATCTTTTTTGATAAGCAAATTTCCAACCTCCATTTTGCGGTACAAAGTGTCGTAAATAATCGCTTTTTTGTAAGTAAACTTAGGCACGATAGGCAGTCTGCTATTTTGCCCGTAAACCAAAGTATTAGTTATGCCCAATATTACGAGCAATAAAAATTTGATCACAATATTGCTGTAGTAGTGTGAGTGGCGCATATTTATTTTTGTTTCGGAAATTTATTGTAAAATTCGGATAATAAATTTTTTAAAGCACCCTCTGCAAAACCCATTTGCTCGGCGTAGTCACCGATGTCTTTTGCCTCCGCTTCGGTTGTATTGGTGTAGGAGCGTCCTTGCGCCACCAAAACGCCATTTTGATTGAACAATAAAAGATAGGTTTCTAAGCGCAGCTTGCCATATATACCGAAAACGCCAGCTTGTACCATATTTAATTTGGAGTAAGAAACTGCCAACATATCCAAATTTAGTGACTTGCACACCACGCTAAATGTGGTTTGATAATCTTCGTTTTTAGTAAAATATTTGTACAAATCGTCCTTATCACTACTAAACGGGCATAATGTGTAGTCGGAGCAGATAAACTTCGAGAAATCACGGTTGTAAAAATCGGTTGGCGGCGTAAGCCTTATATCGTTTTGTAATTTTTGAAAGGTCGGTAGTAGTCTCAATTCTTTCGCATCTACAACCCTGCAGCGTAGCGGTTTACCCAAATTTACAGCAATCATACGTTCTATATTATTTACATATCGCTGCTCCATTTGCATAATTTGTGGGGCTATTTTATTGATTTTTGCATTAAGCAATGCGGCATCAATCAACGGTATTACGGGCTGCTCGAGCGGTCCGATAACTGTTGTGATAAAACCAATTTTTTGTGGCGGCACGAAGTTTTTCGAGTAGCTCACCTTAGTCGGCGAACAACTACTCAAACATAGCGCGGTTACCAAACTCGTGAATACTATTATTTTTTTCATATCGCTTTTATTGATATTTTTTTATTTTGACTATTTCGCTTCGCTCCAATTTTTCAAACTATCCATCACAAAACCGATATTGCTGCCTTCGGAGCTTGCGCCGTTTTGCAGACTCACTTTCACGCCTTTATATTGACTACCAAAGCGGCTTATTTTATAAGCGTTCACCGCAAGATTGCGCGCCGAAAGGCGCATTAAACTGTCATTTTTAGTATCAATAGTATTGCAATTTACTGCTTTTAGTATAATAACGTTGCCGTTTTGCACCATTTCCGTTATTTCAGCGCACCCAAACTCCGTTTCTATACTTTTATAAGCATTTATTTTGCTTTTTTCCGCGTTGCGACAAGCAAAACAAATAAAAAACATAAAAAATACAAGTAAATGATTTTTTTTTATCATATAATAACGTTATTACCGACCAAACATATAATCTAACTTATCATTCCGCGTTTGCTCCTCGAGCGGATATTCTTTCAGCAACGGGTGAAAATCCATATCGTCGATGTTCAGAATGCGCGTGAGGTTCGGGTGTCCGACGAATTGAATACCATAAAAATCGAAGGTTTCGCGCTCCTGCCAGTTCGCTGATTTCCATATCTCCACCATACTCGCTACGGTCGGGTCGCTTTTCGGAAACAACACTTTTAGGCGAATGCGGACGTTTGCTTGCAGGTTGTGCAAGTGATATATCACGCCGAGTTGCTCGGGTTTCGGCTCGTCGAAGTGAATGCCGCAAAGGTCGGTCAAAAAGCCGAAGCCGTGATTGTCGCGCAAGTCGAGCATCATTTCAGCGAGCTCGTCGCGGCTCACCGTTAGGCATTGCATACCGTCGCGGGTAGTTTCGTTATGTATTATCGCTGCCGCGTAATTAGCGGTCAAGCTGTCGATGACGGATTGAGAAGTCATATTATTTTTTTATTTTGTTTTGGCTTTCGCCCAATAAATTTACATTTTCAATTGAACGACATTATTTACTAGGCGAAAGCCAAAACGACACCTATATGTAAGGTGTATAAGTTCTACAAAAATTGGCAGATTACGCCGCCCATCAGCGCAAGCGTGATAACCCAGTAGCCTGCATGAACCGCGATGTACTTCCAACCTTTACGCTCGAACATTGCGCTTACGGCGATTACGGGCGTAGCCAAAAACAAGGCAGATAACAAGCCGTGAAACGCGCCGTGTTTGAAAGTACGAAACTCAGTGCCGTATTTTACAAAAAAATCTTTTACATACAAACTCAACTCCGAGTTCGGGTCGCCGAGTTCTGTTTCGTGATGTGCCAAAATAGAACTCATGTGCATTTGATGTATCACCGTAAACATCAGGGCTGTTGCGATAAGCAAGCCGCAAAAATAAGTAAGCGCGAAAATCGGCAACATATTACCTACTTCGCCGTCGGGCGTGATGCCGCTTGCACGCATCCAAATATTACCCATCGTTTTTGGGTTGTAATAAACCATGCCGACTAATAGCGGAATTGCTGCGGCAATAAATAAAATGTAAGCATTAATTGACATAAAAATAAATATTAAAAAGTGAAATGACGCGATACGCGCCACCAATATGGTGTGTATTTTTTAAATTAAGCACGATTTAAATAACAGCGACTAATTTATTTTAGCTACAAAAGGATATTGGTGTAATCACTATTTTAACCATTCACAATTATACCGTAACTCGCCAACAACGCCTGATATTCGGGCGAGTTGCGGCGGCGCAGGCTCTCGTTAGCCACGAGGTCTTGTATTTTCATAAAGCCGTCGATAATCGCTTCGGGGCGCGGCGGACAACCCGGCACATACACATCTACGGGTATCACTTTATCGATGCCTTGTAGTACTGAGTAAGTGTCGAAAATGCCACCAGAAGACGCACACGCGCCTACGGCAATTACCCAGCGCGGCTCTGCCATCTGCTCGTAAACCTGCTTCAAAATGGGTCCCATTTTTTTTGCGATAGTACCCATCACCATGAGTAAATCTGCTTGACGCGGCGAAAAAGAAGGTCGCTCGCTACCGAAACGTGCAAAATCGTAGTGTGGTGCCATTGTCGCCATAAACTCGATGCCGCAGCACGAAGTAGCAAACGGGAGCGGCCAAATAGAGTTTTTGCGCGCCAAACCGACCGCCTGACTCATTGAAGTAGCGAAAAAACCTTCGCCTTTGATGCCTTCGGGCGCGCTGATAATATTTGGATTTGCCATATTTTTATGTAATAATATTATAAATATAAGATATATAATTGCCTATAATCGGCGTTATTTAGAAAAATTCTAAATTTTATTTTTGTTTATTTTTTTGCCTTTTTTATTCCCAATTCAACGCGCCGCGATGCTTGATATAGTAAAAACCGAATAAAAAGAAGAAGACGAAGGTCGACATTTCTATCAAACCCGTCATGCCGAGCTGCTTGAAATTAACCGCCCAAGGGTATAAAAAAATGACCTCTACGTCGAACAATACAAACAGTATCGCTATCAAAAAATACTTGACCGACCAGGGCTGACGGGCGTTTCCGACCGCAGGAATGCCGCATTCGAACGTATCGTCCTTTACTTTGCTATGCAATTTCGGTCCTAAAAACTGAATTGCGCCCAAGCTCAAACCCGTAAAACCTAAGGCTACGGCGAATTGCATCAAGATAGGCAGCCACGAAGCGGGCGTTGTTACATCTAATAAAATCATAATATATATGTGTGTAAGTAAAATAACGAACAAAGATAATACTTTAATAGGTAAAGGCAAATTAATTGTGATAAACGAAAAAAAGATGCAAATAAAAATATTCTTTATTTTAATAGGTAGCCAATTTTTTAACCCGCGAGTAGGTTACGCGCAAGCGCACTATGAACATAGGGTTGTAGTGTAATATGTGATAAAAAAGTGATTTTGTTGGTTTACATTTGGATTAGTGTGCGAAATAACTATCGCGGTAAAATGCTTTCATCGTTAGGGAACAAAAGTAAACGAATGACTCAAGAGCGAACATAAGCCAAAACTTTATTTGTATTTCATGTAAAAAAAATCTTAGTGTGCTAAATCGATTGCTGTTCATCATAGTAGCTATCGCTAAATAAGCATGGGTATTCGAAAAGTGTAATTTTAAAGTTAAAATGTGCGTAAGCCAACATTTTAGCTTTAAAATAAACGAGGATTATAACCGTGCTTATATGCTGTCAGGTACTTATTATTAAAATAAAAATATTTAATCCAAATAATATTTCAATAAAGATTTTAAAATACGCTTTAAAAAGTGTGAAACTTGTACTGTTTCATTTTTATAAAATATTATTTGGTTTCATTTTTTGAAATGGAATTATCTGAAAGCAGCGACCGATTTAGTACACTAAGAGATACTTTGTATGCAAAACAATCTGCGTTCTAAGAAAGATAAGTACCACGAAGCGACGGTTAAAACCTGTTTTAATAGAGACGCGACGCGTATCATACATTTTAAACCTTAACAAAAAACGGTCGCGTTCCTTTACAGAAACACGACCGTTTTTATATTGTACTATAATTAATTAACGAAATTAACGTTTGATAATACCTGGATTTGTTCTGCGTGAACCCTTACGTTCTGGACGGCTACCGCCATTATCTCTGATGAGACGAGTGTCGGTTGGATTACCTGGCGCTGGAATTGGCATTGCACCCATTGGACCTTGGTCACAATTAGTAGCATTACCTGCGCTGCTTGCGTTAGCTGGAGCTTCTTCGCTCGCTTCGGTACAAGGCACGATGCGCATTTCTACACGACGGTTCATGTATTGCGCTGCCGATGTACCACCACCTGTTTTGACTACTGCGTCGTTCGATTTGATTTTTACTTTCAAGCGGCTCGCATCGATAGAATAGTTTTTCACCAAATAATCTTTAATTGCGTTGGCACGATTGTACGATAAACCACTATTGTAGTCCGCATCGCTGCGGTTATCATCTGTATAACCTTCTATTGCTACACATAATTTACTATTTTTGGTCATAATATTAGCAACGTGTTTCAACTGCGGCTGAAACTCTGGTTTGATGCAGTAACTGTCGCTATTGAAGTGTACCATAGGTAAAAACCATTCGCTATTAGTGGCACATGAAGAACAATCAATATTGCTAATCCCCTTGGTACCTACGCCATTCGGATCTACTGGAATACCTGGGTAAGTGAACGGCTCTTTATCATCACAATCTTTTACGCCGTCGCCGTCGCTATCCATAGATACACCGCGCGTATCCACAGGACAGTCAGAAGGCGTGTTTGGTTCGCGGTCTAATTTATCAGGAACGCCGTCACCATCTGTGTCTTTAAACGCATCGTCTAAGCCCGGTTTACCTTTTTGCTTAGCCAAATCAGCATAAGACGCGTCTAATGCGTTTAACCACCAAAGCGGCTCTACCGATTTTTTGAAGCTGCCGATATTGAAGTTCAAACGTAAATTAGTGTAATGTGGGAAATCTTTATTTTGTGTAAAGTCACCTTGTTCTGCCCAACGGTAGCCGTCCAAAAGGTCGTCATCGTTGAACGTAGTTTGGTGTTCCAAAGAGATAGATACGCGTTTGCTGAGGCGATAACCAATACCAACACCTGCATTGGCAATCGGATTTATTTTGAAAGTACGTCCACCTCTGCCTTGCTCAGATAGTTTACCCTCCGAGCCAAAGTCATACAATGCACCCCACTCTTCGCCTACTGTTTCGTATGTACCGTCTAAGCTACCTTTTATCTCCTCGCGTATCTTGTCGTAAGTCGCTTTGCTTTCGCCTTCTTTCGCCAGTATCTCAGAAAAACGGCGTTGGTCGTATAGATTACCGTTTTTGTCCAAAGCGTCGTGGCGTGTGCCATACGAGTTGAAACCAACACCCGCGATGAGGAATAAATCCCATTTGGTACGTTCTTTATGAAATTTGAGGTTATTCAAAGTAATGATGCCTTGCACCGATGCCTCCAAATACTCTGAGCGATAATTATAGTAATAAGGTAAGCCAGTACCTGTTTTTTGGTACAAAGTACCTCCTGGAGTAGCGCTTTTTATATCCCAACCATAACCTCTTGCACTACCATCAACGGGTGCATTAGCGATGCCCGAGCCTTCCGCCGTAGGTAACAGCTTAGTGCCTACACCCAGGTTTCGGTTCAAACCTACTCCATGTAAGCTCGGCAGATAGTTTAAGCCGTAAGCACGACCACCAAATACGTTGAAACGGAGCGAGAATACATAGCCTAATGCTTTGCGCAAGTGGAAACCTACTGCGTAGCCTGGTTGTGAGTTCACATCGCCTGCATATTGCAAATACCCGCCATGAATACCTAACTCCCACATACTGCGTGGTTTAGAGGGGAACTTACTCTGACCCGAACGCCATTTGGCATTATTGTCTTTGTCTCTCACCACATCGTCGGTGTATCCTTCGCCTTCGCCTCTTTTACCACTAGTACTTGTAGTAGTTTCTGGTGTGGCGGTGGTGCTTTCGGTCGCGGTTGTAGTTTCTTTTTCTACGGGTACAATTGCCGCACTATCCGATTGGGCGGTGGCAACGTTCCCTGCGAGCATTGTTGCAACTAGTGCAACGCTGAGAAGTTTAATTTTCCTTGTCATAATAAAGGTTGTCATTATAGGTTAATAATAATTGATTAAATACTGGCTAACTAAGAATACAGCTTATCAAGAGCTTATCATGTAGTTATAATTGTTTATAATTTATGTATAATATTGTGATATGAATTAAAGATGTTTTTTTGACTTAAAAAGTTGCATCAACCATAAAATTAAGTTAAAAAATGACAAAGCGTATCAAAATTGTCTTGCAGGCTGTCGCCAAATACTAAAATACCACCTTCATGTCCTGCCATCAATATTATTTTGATACATTCCGAATCAGAATAGTACAAAAATCGTACCGATTCCGCCATTTGGGGCGTTCCATAGGGAATATTATGAGGGGTTGTAGGTAAAATATCGAGATTTTTTAGCCAAAAATTAGTGTTGTGTATATGTGTAACTGCTTTTATATCAGTATGAATAGTATAGAAAGCCGCGTGTGTTAATGCCTCCGAGGAGGCTTTTATTTTTCCTTTACAAAAAACAACATTTTTGTTTATATTAAAATTATATACATACGAATATTGTTGTATATTTAACGTTTCGTGCGCGCCTGTCTGCGTTCCCGAAATGATAAAACCATCTTTGGAGGCTTCCTGCCGCGTACTAATATTGCCGTAGCCAATCCCGTTTACGTCTTCGCCTATCCAACCACTTTGCCATATTTTGGTGCGAAAATAATTTAATTCTGTTATTTCTTGCGGTGCGATGCAATCGCAATCGTCCCAATAACATTCGTATTTGATAACGCCGTCCTGCTCTTCCATCATTGCCCAAAAAGTTGTCGTATCGCTGTTTCCTTGGCGGCGCATACGCCGCGTTCGGTAATCAGAGCCGTGATATATCGGGCGGGCGTAACGTCAAATCCGTAATTGAGGACTGCCGTATTTTCGGGTAAAATGCGTACTTCTTGCAGTTCGCCGCTTGCGGTCACGCCCTGTATATGCGTCAGTTCACGCGCCGAACGCGTTTCTATCGCTATATCGCTGCCGCTCGACAGTTCCCAATCTATGGTTGTAGAGGGCAGCGCGACGTAAAACGGTATCTTGTTTTCGTGCGCTGCCAACGCCTTCAGATACGTTCCTATTTTGTTGCAAACGTCGCCGTTGAGCGTAGTGCGGTCAGTCCCGACGATGCACATATCCACCATTCCGCGCTGCATGAGCAGTCCGCCTGCATTATCGGTGATGACGGTGTGCGGAACGCCGTGTTGCCCGAGTTCCCAGGCGGTTATCGCGCCCTGATTGCGCGGGCGCGTTTCGTCCACCCAAACGTGTATTTTTATGCCTTTGTCGTGCGCCTGATAGATAGGCGAGGTTGCCGTTCCCCAATCCACACACGCCACCCAGCCTGCGTTGCAATGTGTAAGAATATTGACCGTCGCGCCTTGTTTTTGTTGGCTTAACGCCTCAATAATCGGCAGTCCGTGCGCGCCTATTTGCTTACAAATCTGTATATCTTCCGTTACTATTTGCGCTGC
>JAYWGJ010000215.1:0-6380 GCA_043778315.1 Saprospiraceae bacterium
GCTTTAAAATAAGCGAGGAAAAAAGTAAACCCGACAAGCTGTCAGGTGTACGCCTTCGGGCAGGCGATAGCGGCACGGGGGTACGCGGGGAGTAGCTACGCCTACTCCATAAACGGGCAGCTTCGCGACACCGAAATAGACCCGAACGGCAATCACACCACCGCGCTCTATTGGGAATACGACAGCCGCATCGGGCGGAGATGGAATACAGACCCTGTGGTGAAAGTATGGGAAAGCCCATATATGTGCTTCGGGGACAACCCGATAACGGGGAGCGATGTGTTGGGGAATACAACAAAAAATACAGGAGACGGTGGAGATGATCCTCAGTATCCTGACAAGACAAACAAACATGACGGTAATGGTATAACCTTAGTAGTGTTAAATAGGCCTGGTATTGAATTTGATAAAAAAGCTTTAAAGACGCAAATGTATGAATATTTGGGTATGATGCGTGCAACAGTAGGACAGCAAAAAAATCAAGTAGAAATTAATATTGTTTCTGAAACGGAGTACGTTGCTAACGCACAAAAATATAACAAAGGTTATATTACCGTGCTTGGAGAGGGGGCTAAAGTTGGAGATTTTTACAAAAAAACCACGGCATTAAATAAAATTACAAGCCCCGAATACTTAGCAAAAGAGTATCAAAAAAAAGGAGAAAGCATCAATGACCTAGGCTTTCAATCAGATCAATTACCCGATATTTCATATAGAGGAGGTATTGGTGGAGCATTAAGTGGACCAGCAATAGGTGTATTTTATCAACCTAACGACTGGCCAAAAATCACAAATGAGCAGCGCATAGCTTTAGCATGGATGCACTCGGTAGGTCACAATCTCGGATTCACCCATCCTATATCAGGTTTCATGCAAGATAGAACACCTCGTGGACAAGATCAAGAAAATAATCCACTCTTTTTAATAAGAGCTCCTTTTGATGCTTTTTTTCATAAGGATTCGCCGCCACAAAGTTTCATATTTAGAAACGGTAATCTAGGTGTTTTGTTTGTTGCAGATCCGAAGACTAATGCCTTTTTCAACAGAATTTATACCAAGTAACTTTAACCCATAAAAAACGTTATGCTAAAACTTATTTTACGCGCTTGCGCTTTATGCTTAGTCGTAGGCTGTTTTGAAGCTGCGCCTACCGCTAATACTACTAAATCTAAGTACAAGTTATCTGATACTTTATTGTATGTAGAACCAATAAACCATTTGGATTACTCTAATTCAGAGGCTATATCTTTATATCCGATACACGAAGATAAAAAAGGAGGTTATATTGATGAAAAAGGGAATAAGATTATTCCTTTACAATACTATTCTGCATGGAGTTTCACCAATAACAGAGCCTTAGTATATATCAATAAGACTACATACACTTATATTAAACCCAATGGACAAGCTATAGATGCAGTTTTTACGGGTGACGGATCATTGTTTTGCAATAATTTCGCCACAAATTTTGACCCCAAAACTCGTCTATTACAAGCCATTGACACATCAGGGAAAGTGGTGTATTCTACCGTTTTAAATAAAAATTCACATTATGATTCTTACGACGATTATATTGATATTTTGAATAAAAGCGGTAAAGTTATTAAGCATACTACCATTTCTTCGGCAAAAAAAGTTTGCTCTAATTTAAGGCTTATAGAGTATAAGGACGCAGAAGGCAGGATGACAACAAAGGGGATAAATACCAAAAACGACACTGTATTTAGGGTAAAAGGTAGAGTACTATCATTTAGGTTTATGTATGCAATATTAGATTCTAATGCTTATTATACAAATATCGAACAAGCATCAAGCAACCCAGCTATGGCAGATTATGGCAAAAGTAAGACAAGATACCGTCGATTAGGTGAAAGTTGGATAGATACAAATGGTAGGGTATTGCGAACTCTACCCAAAGATTGGTTGAGCAAAAAGTATAGAAATGGCTACTATTGTATAGGTGGTGCCAATAATCCGCAAGGTTTAGCGGATAAATATAATAATATTATATTAGAACCTAAATATAAATTTGTTATATTTAGCGAGGCAGCAAATATAGCCGTAGTCAAAACCTATTCTAACAACAATAAAAATCCCGATAAACTTGCTGTATATAATATGAAAAAAGCCCGTTTTGTAACACCATTTCAATATGATGATGTCAAAGCAGTAAAAGGTAGATTAGCATTAGTTACCCAAAATGGTAAACTTATGTATATTAACGAAGATGGCAAACAGATATGGCAGGAGAAATAAAACCTATCTGACTTAACTCAAAAGCCACACTGTTCACCAAAAACGGCGTGGCTTTTTTGTACCCTCAGCCTTGCGCAGATTAGCAACTACGGCACTTGGCGCAGCTACCTGCATACCCTATCTCGCTCCGAAATCACGGCGACGCAGTACGACGCGCCGCTTTCGGCTGCCACTTCAAAAATATTAGCACACAAAAACCATTTCCTTATCAAAAAAAGCGGTATATTTGCGTTAAAATAACAAAAAAGATATGGAACGTAAAAAGATGGAACTCATCCGCTTCGATTGGGCGATGAAGCGCATACTACGCGCTAAGGCGAATTTTGTCGTCTTAGAGGGTTTTTTATCAGTATTACTGAAAGAAAAAATAATGATAGAAGCCATTTTGAGCAGTCAGGCGAACCAAGAAGCGGAGGACGAAAAGTATAATGACGTGGATATTTTGATACGCAACAGTCAGGATGAACTCATCATTATAGAGGTGCAAAATAGCAAGCAAATTGATTATTTTCACCGTATTTTGTTCGGCGCATCGAAGGTAATTACGGAGTATATTCACAAAAAAGAAGCCTACGAAAAGGTTAAAAAAGTGTACTCCGTTACGGTTGCATATTTTGATTTGGGACAAGGCTTAGACTATGTTTATCATGGCACGACGGTCTTTAAAGGCATACATCGCGGCGATATTTTGCACCTTTCCGCTTTGCAACGCGACCGTTATAACAAAACAAAAGTACAGGATATTTATCCCGAATATTGGCTCATCAAAGCGGGTATTTTTGACGAAGAGCAAATCAACGACGAGTTGGACGAGTGGATTTATTTTCTGAAAACGGGTTGCGTTTTGGAGGGTTTTACCGCCGCAGGTTTAGATGCTGCGCAGGAATTGCTGGATAAACTAAAACTCCCCAAAGAAGACCGCGAAGCCTACGACCGCTACGAGGCGCGGCTGCGCAACTTAGCCAGCTACCAATTAACCGAAATCGTAGAGGTGCAGCAATTGGTGAGAGAAGGGAAAGCCGAGGGGAAAGCCGAGGGGAAAGCCCTCGCTGCCAAAATCTTGAAACTGTACTTGAAAGACGTAGAAAGTTCGGCTATTGCTGCACAACTGAGCCTCGAATTGGAGTTTGTGGAGCAGACTATCGCGGACTACGAAGCCGCGTAACGGCAAATTTCCAAGTTGATTTTTCACCTAAAAGCCACGTCGTTTACCAAAAACGGCGTGGCTTTTTGCGCTATTGACGACCAAACCGATATAAATAACTACCTTTACGACGAGATAGGAAACCTGATATACGACAAGTCGGAAGGATTACAGATACAATGGAACTTGCAAAACAAACTCGCGGTGACGAAGAAAAATGGTCGCCGCACACAGTACGAATACGACGCGCTCGGCAACCGCGTCGCGCAACGCGTGGCGTACTCGTCGGGCAACGGCGCGGAGGAAGACGCAACCTACTACGTCCGTGACGCGCAGGGCAACACGCTAAGTACTTATACGGAACATACGTTTACGGCAAGCGGAAACACGAACGGTTTGCAACAAGAGTCGGTGACGCTGTACGGCGCGGCGCGCCTCGGCGAGTACCGACCAAACGAGCGCGACCCGAAAACAGACGGCGGAGACCCTGCACCGCCCGACGACGGCAATCCGCCCGAAGAAGTACCGATAAAAGAAAAAGGCGCAAATACGAGTACTGGCGTGACGGCAGTCCGCTTGCGCGGACACACGCACTACGAGTACACGAACCATCTCGGCAACGTACTCGCTACCACCTCTGATAGAAAACTATCGATACAAAGCGGAAGTATCTCTTATACCGCCGACGTGCTTACGCTGACCGATTATTACGCCTTCGGGCAGGCGATAGCGGCAAGGGGGTACGCGGGGAGCGGGTACGCCTACTCCATAAACGGGCAGCTTCGCGACACCGAAATAGACCCGAACGGCAACCACACCACCGCGCTATATTGGGAATACGACAGCCGCATCGGGCGGAGATGGAATATAGACCCTGTGGTGAACCCGAGCGTAAGCGGCTACGCCACTTTTGACAACTGCCCGATAGCAATGTCTGATGTGGACGGAGATGTAGCAGGCGAGGGTGGTAACGTGGCAGGGGAAGGTGGTGGAGGGGACGAACCAAAGTTTAAAGAAGAGGTACTTAACGAGGTAGTAGTTAGTGCGAAGCGGATAGAGAAAACATCTACTTCACCTAATAATCAGGTATTTGCTGGAAACCGACCTAATATAGCTATTGGTGGCGATAAATTCGAGCAGCAGCAGGTTAGAAATGATGCTGCAAAGGGTTATTTAGACCTAAAACTGTACTCGGAATCTATGAATAGATTTACTACACCCGTATTTGATTTCATACTAATGGGTGCAGCAGGAGAGGTAGTAGCCGCAAAATTAGTAGTTCCTGTGTTTTCAAAAGTTTTCGGACAGGTTATGAAAAATACAGCAGTGAAGGCAGCAGTAGAGAGTGTTGCCGAAGGTGGTAGTATTGCGAATACGAGTACAAAACTACTCTGCACAGCACGAGATAATTTGTTATCGGCTGTTCAAAACTCAAAGCTGAGAAATATAGTAAATGATTTATATCGACCTGGTGCTAAAATTGGTAGTGGCAGTTCAATGGATGCTTTTAGGTTAGAACAATTAACAGGTGGAACTGTTGGAGGTAAAACACATGCTATAAAACTACTAAACTATAGGACAGCCTTACAACGAGTGTGGGGAAATAGAGCTAATCTATCGGCTAGTGATAGGCAAATTACAAAACAATTATTAGAAGATATACAAGATGCACTTTCAGGTCATTCAAGATGATTTTCATAATCGTATTTTAGAGAAAGTTGAAGAATACTTTCCTTCGTTTAACTCTATCTTTGATAAAGAAGATGGTATTTATCCAATTTTAGGTGAATTGGGAACATTTATTATTGAAAATATCAATCGCGAAGAAATTAAAATACAAACGAAAAATTTTATAAACGAAGCTATTAAACAAGGAGGTACAGAAACAGAAGATGTTATTGTATTACAATTGTTTCAAAAATTTTATGCCGATGAAATCCTGTCAAATAAGATTAAAACATTATTAAACCTAAAAGCGGTAGAAGTTTTTAATAGATATTTGGAAGAGTATAACAAATAAAGCAAAATGTCTATTTACTCCCAAAGCCACCCCGTTCACCAAAAACGGCGTGACTTTTTGTACCCGACCCGCTCGGCAGAGCCGTAGAAGCAGGCAAGGCGGAGAACCTCAGCCTCGCGCAGATTGGCAACTACGCCACTTGGCGCAGCTACCTCCATACCTTGTCGCGCTCCGAAATCACGGCGACGCAGTACGACGCACCGCTTTCGGCTGCCGTCAGCGCGAAGTTTGGTGCGGACGGGCAACAAAAAGCGAGTAAGGTTTAAGCGTTACGCTCTTTCGAAAGTGAAAAATAAAGTCGATGGCTTAGGGGTGGGAGACCGACCTATTAGAATTGTCGGCGGGAATGGAGCGTAAAAAGGTGATAAACAGCGCACTGTTCGAAGATGTGGCAATTTCGCCACATCAAGTTTGGGCTGTGTTCCCTTTTTGCGCGGAGAGTAGCCTGACAAGTCTAATAAGTCTTGATTTTTTGGTTCTTTTTTATCAAGAAAAAAGAATGAAGAAATAAGTAGCCCGTCTGCGTACACGAGTTATAATGACGATATTGACGACCAAACCGATATAAATAACTACCTTTACGACGCGATAGGAAATTTAGTATATGATGTTTCGGAGGGCTTAACGATACAATGGAATTTGCAAAACAAACTCGCAGTAACGAAGAAAAACGGTCGCCGCACGACCTACGAGTACGACGCGCTCGGCAACCGCGTCGCGCAGCGAACCCACATAATGTGCTTATTTATCTTAACAAAAAGCCACGTCATTTTACAAAACGGCGTGGCTTTCTGTGACTTGCACGGTGCGTTCCCCTCCTACTGCCCGAATACAAACCGCACCAAATTTGCGCCCATTTGTAAGGCTTTTTGGCGGTTTTCTTCGGGGTCTTTGTGTACGCTTTGGTCTTCCCAGCCGTCGCCGAGGTCACATTCTACGGAGTAAAAAACAACCATTCGC
>JAYWGJ010000216.1:0-2355 GCA_043778315.1 Saprospiraceae bacterium
GTCAAAATATTGCGCGGAAGCGGCAGGCACTAACGCACCATCGATGTAATTGTATATTTTTCGCATAATTTTTTTCATTATATTATAATGTGTGACAAAGGTAAAAAGTTTAAAAATAGAAATGTATCTTTGTAGCATAAAAGCAATAAAAATTTGATTGTTTACGTTAATAACTAGATGTCGCCAAATAAGCGAGGATTATAACCGTTTTTATTTGCTGTCAGGTACTTATTGTAGCGAAAGCGAAAAAATCAAAAACAACCACCATTCACCCAATCAACCTTACCTATGAAAAAAATACAAATAATTGCAGCATTACTGCTAATAATAGGTGTGCGCAATGCGCAAGCGCAACAAACCGTACTCAAACCCGACACGCACACCACCGCCGACGAGTTGCAAAATCACAAGCGGTTGCACGATATGATGCGCGCCGACGCGGCGCAGCCCGCCGCCAAAATATTGAAGCCGCAAGCCCTCAATTTTCCCTTGCGCATAGGCGTAGTCACCAATCCCGAAAACCCGCAATACCCGACGCAAGCGCAGCTAAACAAAACGATAGCGCGACTCAATAAGGGTTTTTATAAAGCGGCGATTCATTTTACTATAGTGCAGATTGATACTATTTTTTCGGATTATACGCTCGAAAACCTCTCGGACGATGCCTATTTGCCGTACCGCGACTTTTCGAAACAAGTCGACTTAAAAGATACTTTAAGTCTGTTTTTGTTTGATTACAACCCTAATTTTTGTCGCAGCACAGGCGAAAGCATTACTTGCGGCAGACAAGCGGGTTTTTCGTATATTCTGTCGCAGGAGACGAATAACGTGGTAATGAGCAAATTTGATTTGGAGGACTACAAAGTCGTGGCGCACGAGTTTGGTCATTTTTTTGGTTTGTACCATACTTTCGAGGAGAAATTTGGGCGCGAACTCCCGAGCGGCGACAACTGCGAAACCACAGGCGACCTGATATGCGACACGCCTGCCGACCCAGGCAGCGTATATGAAGTGTATGTCAATTCGTCCGATTGCGAGATGCTCAATAACCGCGACGAAGCCACACAAAAATATTATAAACCACTGATTTCCAACTATATGGCGTACTATAAACCTTGCTATATGCAAGAGTATAGCTTTACAAACCAACAAAACAGAGCCTTGTTTTTGGCTTCGCGGAGTAACCTGCGCAGGCATTTTGCGAGTGTTGTAGTAGAGCCTACCGTCGCGCCAGCAACTACTCCCGCGCCTGCGGTTACGCCTATGCGCGCTCCTACGCCTGCATCTGCCGTGACAGGCGAGCGCGATAAATAATTTTGAGCTTTTTTATCTATACCGTTTCGCTGGTTTAAGGTTATTTTCAACGAAAATAACCTTGAATCTCGGTGAACTCAAAATACGCGCACGAAAACGCTGTGAGTACTCCGTGCAATAACTCCGTGAAACGCTGTGGGGAAATTAAAACCCGAACGCCGTTTCACTAAATCTACGAGCCGCTTTTTCTTATGTGTAGCTCGGGTATCAATATACCGACGCTTGCGCCTACCAAATAACCGACTATCACGTCGGTCGGAAAGTGCTTGCCGCCGCGCATACGCAGGTAAGCGGTTGCGGCGGGTAGGAGCGCGGCAGTTGCCCATATCCACGGCAAGTTTTTGCTGTTCGGGTGGTAATCACTATACACTTTCGCGCTGAAAAACGACATAGAAGCGACCGTCGAAACGTGTCCCGAAAAGAACGAAAACCGCGCATCGTTGTCTTCTTGCTCCGCCAACGGCGCGGTCGGATTGTACACAAACGGTCGCGGACGCTGCACCAATTGCTTGGTGACGGTAGTGAGCAAATAATTGGTCAAAAACGTTTGCGCGTACAGTGTAGCTACGCTCGGCGCGTCGCGGCGAATATCGGAGTCGGCGAATAAGAGCGTCGGCGCGAGCGTACCTGCCGCGAGCGTGATGTCGCTCCATTTTCGGGCGTTGAGGTCGAGGTTTTGCGTAATGGGGCGGTCAAATGCCGAAATACCGCCTATATTGAGCTGCGCCGACTGTATTTGCGCGGGCGTAAGCCCTGCGATGCGCGGTGTCCAGACGTATTTATTGAGTATCGGAAACGCTACGCCCATGCCTATAATCGGCGCGTCTATCTGCCACGAAGTATGATATACCGACACGGCGGTCGTTTGCGCGACAGCGTAATTACTATTGTTGATTATTAAAAATAATAATATAATAGGGCGAAAAAGGTAGGTTTTTTTCATGGTCATGGTGGTATAGTGATATCGATGCATGAGTGTGTGTGTGAGACTTTATTATATATGTGTCATGTGGAAATGTATAGATTACTACGGCATTAAAT
>JAYWGJ010000217.1:0-2347 GCA_043778315.1 Saprospiraceae bacterium
AAATCCATCACCTTTGCGTATTGCAAACCGCCTTTTTCCTTTTCCTTTTCTTTTTGGGTCGGCTTCGCCGCAATATTTTTGCCTTTTGCATCTTTTTTAGACGGCGGCGTTGGCGTAGTATTTGCTTTGCCCGTTCCTCCGCGCAAGGCAGGCGTTTTTGGGTTGCACCCAAACAAATATATTCGTGAATTTGGCGCAGGTTCGGCAGGCGGTTTCATCGTATTCCGTTTGTACAAATTTTTGAGGTGAACGCCATACAACTGACTGATAATGTACATATTGTCACTCTCTCCTACAACGTGCATCTGTTTTTTGCCACCGAATTTGCGGCGTTTATTTTGCAGGTAAACGTACTGTCCATCTACTAACGGGTCGTTCGGTTTGAGGTCGTTAAAGCAAAGTAATTTGCTGTACGGCACGCCGTAACGCGCCGCAAGCTCGAGCGCGGTTTCGTTTGGCTGTGCGACCACTGTGCGCAAGCTGTTATTCACAAAAATACCTTTTTCGTTTCTGTATCTCCCGAAAGGGTTTTTAATTTTTTTGCCATTTTTGATAGTGACAACGCTGTTTTCCGCCTTTACCGCGCGGTCAAACTGCCCCAAATCGTTCTCTTTTACGGTTCGAATTAGCATATCGGCATACTGCGGATTGGTCGCGTAGCCTAACTTTTTCAAGCCTTGCGCCCAACTTTCGTAATCCGTACTTTCGTACTCAAACAGCGATTTATAACGCGGCGTATTCGCCAAATAATCGGTATGGTCTAAGTACGACTCCTCCGCACGCGGATATTTGCGAAAACAAGACTTCATAATATTGCCTTTGGCATCATAATCGTCGTCCTCTATATAAAAGGTGTCGCCTGTCCAGTCGGTCTTGCATTTTATACCAAAATGATTATTGCTCTCGCGCGCCATGCGGCTGTTGCCTGCGCTCGACTCCACTATCCCTTGTGCCAAACTGATACTTGCAGGAATGCCGCTACGCTCCATTTCACTGATAGCCAACTCTTTATATTTTTCAATATAATCTTTTTTGGACATTGGTTTGGCTTGCGCAACAGCGTAATGTGTGATACTTAATGCAATAATAATAGTGAATAAAAAACGATAAAGCATAACTAAGTTTTGAGGGTGAAAATTTTAAACCACAAATATACGAGTTTAATTGTATAAAATTGATGTTGTATTAGAAAAGAAATTTTATTTTAATGTATTTTTATAACTGTAAATCGTTGCTATACAACATATTACATAAATCATATTTGTATTATACGCTATAAAATCGGTTTTTCGGACTATTTAATTTGTGATAAACGCATATTTATAATACATAAAAAGTTAATACTACTATACAGGCGAATTTATGTGCGTATAAGGCTGTATCTGTGTATGTTTTAAATTTATTTCACACACATATCTTACAAAAAAATCGTATATTTGCGGCTTATTATAAAAATTATACAACAAAAAACTGCAAGATACTTATCGACATAAAGGACTGCGTCGCCTTCTGATAGCCGACCTCCGCCGCAAAGGTATCCGCGACGAAGCGGTGCTTGTGGCTATCGGCACTGTGCCGCGTCATTTTTTTTTGGATAAGGCGTTCGAGGAACTCGCGTACACCGACCAAGCCCTACCGATTGCCGTAGAGCAGACTATCTCGCAGCCCTTTACCGTGGCGTATCAGAGCATTTTATTGCAAATAAAGAAGACAGATAGAGTGTTAGAAATCGGCTCAGGGTCGGGTTACCAGGCGTGCGTATTGGCAGCACTCGGCGCGCGCGTATTTACGATAGAACGACAAAAAGAGTTATATTTGCGTTTAAAATCGTTTTTGCCGCATTTTTTTGCGGAATACAAGCACCTCATCGAGCCTTTTTATGGCGACGGGTATTTGGGCTTGCCGCAATATGCGCCCTTCGACAAGATATTGGTGACGGCAGCCGCCGAAGCCGTGCCGACCGCGCTGTGCGAGCAACTCGCCGTAGGCGGCAGCTTAGTGATACCGATAGGCGACGCGAACGACGTACAAGTCATGTGTCGCATCACGCGCATCAGCGACAGCGAATACCACAAAGAAACCTTTGATACGTTTCGTTTTGTACCGATGTTGAAGGGGAAAACGTAGCGGTTTTTATCCGCAAAGCGGTAGTTTTCATTGCAAAATATAGTCTTAACAACAATATGTCACCCACCATTACCATCATCTCCGCGTTGCTCGCCGTTGCATTTTTTGCAGGCGTAGAAACTGCGTTTTTGAGTGCCGACCGCCTACAAATAGAGCTGAAAAAGCAGCAGGGTTCGCAGCGCGGACACATTTTGTCGCGGTTTTACACCAACGAATCGGA
>JAYWGJ010000218.1:0-6336 GCA_043778315.1 Saprospiraceae bacterium
AAATCGACGCTCAAAGCGGAGTCGTTCGCTACGCTCGACCAAGTAGTAACGATACTCAAAAACAATCCGAACCACCGCGCTAATATCGCGGGACACACCGACAGCCAGGGCAGCGCGCCCAAAAATCTTACACTTTCTGCGGCACGAGCTAAAACCTGCTTAGATTATTTAGCGAGTAAAGGCATCGCGGCTACGCGCCTCACCTCGAGTGGCGAAGGTGACACTGTACCCGTTGCCGACAACAAAACGCCCGAAGGCAGAGCGCGCAACCGCCGCGTAGAATTCAAATTGTATTTGCCGAAATAGTGGATATATTGATGTCTAATACATAGCAAAAGCCCTCGTCTTGCAGCAGCAGGGCAAGGGCTTTTCATTAATTTCTGACTACAAATTTACCACCTTTTCTGTATTTTTACTTACTTTTAATCCGTTTAACCTGCCACTTATGGAATATGTATTTTGTATAAATAAAAATGCTTACTTTTGCTTTCGCAGTAATGCCGATAAAATCGTTAATCGTTAATTACTAATCGTTAATTACTAATCGTTAATCGTTAATCACTGCTTTTGTCACAACAACTCTTTACCGATTTGGCGGCGTTGCTGCCTAAACCTATCTTTTTGGTGGGTATGCCAGGCTGCGGCAAAACGACTTTCGGGCTCCACTTAGCGGAGCGGTTCGGGGTTAATTTTGTGGATTTAGATGCCGTTATCACGCGAGAAGAAGGCATAAGTATTGGTCATATTTTTGCCGAAAACGGCGAAGATTATTTTCGTATGATAGAGCGAATTGCGCTCACGCCTTTGCTCCACCTATCCAACACGATAATAGCTACGGGCGGCGGAACACCTTGTTTTTATCAAAATATGGAGATGATGAATAAGTACGGCGCGACGGTATGGCTCGACGCGCCACTCCCATTCATCATCAATAATGTACAAAAAGAACGCACCGCGAACCCTCGCAAACGTCCGCTTCTCGCCGACGGCGACAGGTCTGTCACCGAAATGATAGAGGATTTGTACGCGCGGCGCAAGCCGTTTTACGAAACTGCCCAAATCGTCGTGCGAATAGAAATAATATAAGGAACGCGTTCAAAATAAGTTAATATATGCTCACTTGTATGGGCTACGCCCGTTCACTG
Source organism: Saprospiraceae bacterium (assembly GCA_043778315.1). GTDB lineage: Bacteria > Bacteroidota > Bacteroidia > Chitinophagales > Saprospiraceae > JBEEMU01. Next base: position 1,146 of record JAYWGJ010000218.1, read on the forward strand.
CAAATAATGGTAGTTTTGCTACCTTTATTTTTGTTCATGCCAAAAATGCCTTAGATTTGCTTCGCCACAATATTCAGTACTTTATTTTCTCTTCATTCCTTACACAGATATGTAGTACCTTTCTACACCCTAAATATATCTCGTTTCACCCACCAATTACTCGTGCGGTAGCTAAACGCAAGTTCTGCACAAAGACATAGCAAGCCCAAAAAGGCGAAATATTGGTAATAACTTTCGTATTCGCTAAACATACGCGCCTCAAACTCGCGCTTCTCGAGCTTATCCACCGCTTTTTTGAGGGAGACGGTGATTTGTTCGTTGTCGCTCAGGTTGTAGTACGAGCCTTTACCTGCGGCGGCGAGTTCGCGGAGCATCGGCTCGTTGAGGCGTGATACGACGGTTTTGCCCGACTCATCTATTTTGTAGCGCGGAATGCTGTTTTCCATGCCGTCGGGGATTTTCGCACCCGCCGCACTACCTACGCCCACCGTAAATACCAAAATATCTTTAGCGGCAGCGGCGGTCACTTCGCGTAGCGCATCGGAGTCGTGGTCTTCGCCGTCCGTGATGATGATGAGGGCTTTATGCGTCTTGTCGTCGGGTGCGAAAGCGCGGCTTGCCATTTGTACGGCTTCGCCGATAGCCGTGCCTTGTGTAGATGCCATGTCAGGCGACGCGGAGCGGACAAAAACCTGCGCGGCGGCATAGTCGGAAGTGAGCGGCATCTGCAAATACGCATTGCCCGCGAAAGCAATAGTCCCTATTCGATTACCTTTAAGTTCATCTATTAGCTTGATAGTGAACTGTTTAGCCCGGTCTAAACGGTTGGGTAGCAAGTCCTCGGCGAGCATCGATCGCGATACATCTAACCCAACAAAAACATCGACGCTTTTCCGTTTTACGCGCTCCTTTCGTGTTCCAAACTGCGGGTTAGCAGCAGCAATCAACAGACAGACCCAACCGATAACAAAGAACGTAAACTTGATACCGCGCTTGGCAGGCGCGTAATTAGTGAGTAGCCGCATGACCGAAGGGAGATATCCGAAGGTACGCAAGGCTTGCAGCCGCGCCCGCCCGCTCCACCAAAAAGCGGCGATGAGTAGCGGCACTAATAGTAAGCCGTAGAGAAATTCAATGTGCTCGAGTCGGAACATTTTTTGGCAGTGATTAGCGATAAACGATTAGTGATGAATGCCGTCGGTGACAAACGCGGGTAGAGACGAGGCATACCTTGTATCGCACATCAAAATAACCTCGCGGTGACTTATTTTTTTATTAAAATAATTAAAATCATATTCAGACGGAACTTTTTTAAATGGCGATGCGTTGTTTTTGTATCATAATATTATCGCTGCTCAAAAAACTAATCACTGAACACTAATCGTTAATCACTAATTTCTTTGTTTGTCACAAAAGTAGTAATTTTGCAACTTAAAAAGCAATCAAATAGCAATATAAATTAGAATATAAAAATCGTATAATAACAATTAAACCGTAAAGATGGAACACATCCTGCAATTATTGGCTTCGCCCGAAGCGTATTTGAGTTTAATTACGCTCACTTTTTTAGAAATTATATTAGGTATTGACAATATAATTTTTGTGGCAATAGTTGCCAATAAGCTACCTGTAGCGCAGCAAAAACGCGGTCGCAACATCGGTTTGGTACTTGCGATGGTGTTTCGCGTTATATTATTATTTTTTATCGGCTTCATATTGAGCCTCAAAGAGCCACTATTTACCATTCCGTTTATCGAGAATCACGAGACACACCTGCCGCATGGCATGAGCATCAAAGACTTGATTTTGCTTTCAGGCGGTTTGTTTTTGATGTATAAAGCGGTAACCGAAATACACGAAAAACTCGAGGGTCACACCGAAGAAACTCGCAATGTAAAGGTAGAAGGTATCGGCGCAGTGATGTTGCAAATAGCTGCCGTGAACATTATTTTTTCTATCGATAGCATTTTAGCGGCTATCAAACTCACCTCCGAAATACCGATTATGATGGCGGCGGTGATATTGAGTATGTTGATAACGATTGCTTTTTCTACTGCGGTGAGCAATTTTGTGAACAAACACCCGTCTATACAGTTACTCGCGCTGTCGTTTCTGATTTTGCTCGGTGTGATGTTGGTCGCAGAGTCGTTTGGGCAGGACGCACCGAAAGGCTACCTTTATTTTGGTATCATGTTTTCGCTCGCCGTCGAGATGTTGAATATGCGTTACCGCAAAAAACAAGAACCCGTACAACTGCACGGCATACTCGATGATGCGCGAGATGAAAACGTGGACGGCTTTATGGAAGACGAGAACTAATAAAAAAAACGTTTACGAAGCCTCGAGGGCTTCACAAACACTTTGTCATTCATCACTAATCGCTAATCACTGAAAACTAATGGCTGATTTACAGTTTCGTCAGCACCTTATCCTTCGGATATTTCACTTCGTAGCTAAACGTGAGCAACTTCGTTGATTTGCTGCTTAGCTTGATGTCCCAAGTGAGTTTGCCCGTTTGCGGATTGAACTCGCCGTTGCTGTCCTCGCGTTTTTCTATCTTAATCGTATTGTCTTGCGCTACGGGTATTTGGTCTTCAATCACGATGCGGATAGGAATATTTTTGGTATTGCGGACTTGTATTTCGTAGGTTTTGGTGATGACTTTATTGTCGGTGAGTATTTGCTCTTTGGACTTATCTTTTACTTTCGTGCGCGAAACCGCGATGCTTTTGTCGCGTCCCAAATTGAGTTGCAACGTGTCGTGTGTGTCGTTCGGGTTGATACTTGTTTCGCCCACAAACGAGCCGTCGAAGTAAATCCGCGCCGCGCCTGGTATTAAATTCATGTCTTCCCAACCCGTAAGGCGCGCTATCAAAAACGCATCTAAATCCATTTTCGGTATCACCGAATAAGTGTAACTTGCAGGTATTGATTTGTTTTGTATCGCTACATTGTGCGGTTTATTGTCCGATTCTATCGTATAACGCAATTTTATTTCGTATTCCACACGCAACATACCGTTATTGATAGTCACATAATCGGAGACTTCTTTGTCGTCAAATTCTTGTATTTTAGCAGCATCGTTATTGTTATCAAGTGATGCTTTTTTTGCCTCTTCTTTGCGGTCAGCCATGCCTGCGGTAGAGTTTTTCAATTGATTGTTATTATTATAACCATACACCGCCACAGACTGATTGTAATTGATATAAAACGGCGAGAGCATCGGCTTCGTATTGTTCACATTCGGGTTGCCCGTAGAGAGCGTGAGCAGCACGTCTTTCCAGTCCACGCCTGTATTTTGATACACCGTTGCTTTATGGCGCAAATCAATATTCGCGGTTTCTTTGGAGGCGCGCAAATCGTAGGACACTGCCCAGCCTGCGTTCGGCACAAAGTAGCTCACGTTGAGTTGCACGAAGGTCGGCGCGTCGCATTGCACCGTCACAATCACCTGCGAAACGGGTTTCGGCGCAGCGTCCGTAACGGGATTTTTGGGGTAGTTGCCAGCCATCAATTGCAGCAGTTCCTGCTGTCTTTTTTGTAGGCGCGCCACCTGAGCCGAGAGGCGGTATTGCGCTCTATCGAGCTTCAATATTTCGCCATCTATATTATTGAGACGTGTGCGCAAAAAGTCTATGCTTTGCGCAAACAAAGGCAGCGAGTCGCGGCGGTACTCTCCGCGCATCAATTTATTCGATACTACCACGCCGCGCTCTGCCGCGAGGTTACTTTTTTGGTAATTAATGGTTTGCTGCACAAAACCGAGTTCGATGAGCGAGTCGGCAACGACGGCTAACTCGCGTTCGTAGCGGAGTTTGTTCGGGTCGGCTTCGCCGAGTGCGGCTACCGTTTTGGGTTTTACGTCCGTGTATTTGAGTTCATAACGCACGTCCATCACCACAAAATCGCCGCCGCCTTTGCCCGCCGCTTGCAGCGAACGCTCTACCAGATACGGCGACACGCCTTGAAATATCACATTCGTGATACCCGCTTGCAACGACATCGACTCGGTAGAAAACAACTGCGCGCCTTGCAAAAATACGGTTGCTTTTTGTACTGTCGTAGGTACTTTTTTTTCGCTTTGCGCTAACGCCGCACCCACTGCAGCCGTCAATATAAATGCCAGAAGGCTGATTTGCTTTACTAAAAACATGATTTTTTGTTTTTTTTATGATGAAAATATTTATGAAGTAACGAATGATTATTTGTGTAAAACAAATCATTTATTACAGTAGATGCAGCCGCCGATGAGTTTGGCGTGTGACGTGGAAAAAATATTTGTTAAAAGTGATTTTTTGTCAAAAAAAGTGATTTTGTATTTCAAAAAAGTATAACTTTGCGAGCTGCCGAGAAAGTTTGATGGCTGACAGAAACAAAATCGCTATTAAATTTTATACACCTAATTTTATGCAAACGCATATTAACAATTTAGCAGAAATAGTTGGCGAAAACCACTGTCACTATTCTGCCGCCGACCGACAACGTTACGGACACGACGAAACCGAGGATTTGCTGTTCGAGCCTGCCGTCGTCGTTTGCCCTGCCGATACCGCGGAAGTGAGCGCGGTGATGCGGTACTGCTACGCGCATAGTCTGCCCGTTACGCCACGCGGCGGCGGAAGCGGATTAGCGGGCGGCGCGCTGCCTGTACTCGGCGGCGTGTTGCTATCGTTAGAACGATTTAACGAAATCTTGCACATCGACGAAGCGAATTTTCAAGTAAAAGTACAGCCAGGCGTTATCACCGAAGTACTACAAAACACCTTGAAAGACAAAGGTTTATTCTATCCGCCCGACCCGAGTAGTCGCGGTATTTCGTACATCGGCGGCAATGTGAGTACTAACGCTGGCGGTCCGAAAGCCGTAAAATACGGCGTAGTAAAAGACTACGTTTTAAACTTGGAATTGGTGCTGCCGAACGGCGAAATCATCTGGACGGGCGCAAATACACTCAAAAACTCGACGGGTTACAACCTCACGCAGCTCGTTGTAGGCAGCGAAGGAACGCTCGGCGTAGTGACGCAAATCGTGCTGCGTTTACTGCCTTATCCGCCATTCAATTTGCTGCTGCTCGTTCCGTTTTTTTCGGCGGAGAAAGCCTGCGAAGCCGTAGCCGCTATTTTTCAGGCGGGCATCACGCCGAGCGGCTTGGAGTTTATGGAGCGCGAAGCGATAGACTGGTCGCTGAGCT
>JAYWGJ010000219.1:0-2345 GCA_043778315.1 Saprospiraceae bacterium
GCACGGTTGCGGTACGCCTCGATGAGCGCGAGTACCGAAAACTCTTTTAGCGACAAGCTCGCTGTAATCGCTGCCGCGCCGTCGGTACGAGTTTTAGCTCCGCCGTCTCTATAGCTATCGGTGAGGCTGTCGGTCGCGTCGCCGCTTTGCAGGGCGTAGTCGAAGCCTTCAAAAAACTGCGCCCACGAGCCATCTATCGCCGTCGGGTTCGTTTGGTATTGCACATAAAGATTTTCGATGTACGCAGGGTGCGCGTTCGAAATGTAAGAATAATCTGCCATTGATGGTGGAATACGGTTGAGGATTAAGGGTTTTTATGGATAACATTTTTAAAGTTCACAAAGGTAATAATTTTATATGTTTTGCCAATAAGGGCAGCTACATTTGTGTTTAATTTTACTTTACTTTTTTGAAAACATACCCGCCTTTGGTTGCGCCCCACATCTGCTCGTCTTTTTCGTTGAACCCTTGGTCCCACGATTGTAGCTCCGTGCCTTCGAGCGTGATTTTTGAAGTTGCGTATTTTGCGCCGCGCAGGTAAGACGGGCATTCTTTGCCCGTTGTGCCACCTGCGAAATGGTCGCCTTGCTTCTCGAGCGTCACGGCGCAACCGTTTTTGAGTTCCACTTTATCGAACGTCAGTGCGCGGAGTTTTTTCTTGTCGCTTTGCGCGCCCGCGTACAGCAACGGGTCTTTTATAGTGTAAACTTTGCTCGTGAAATGCGTCGCGTCCACCTGTTCTACTTGGTAGAGGCGTTGTCGGTACGGTTTTTCGAGTTTTGACATCATCGCCTGTTCTATATACAGCCATTTGCCGTCGGTGCGCTCAGGGAAAATCGGAGTCATCACCAAACTAATATCGTAATATTCTTTGTCCGCTTTCGCTTGTTCGGAGCTATTGTATTTGCCAATCATCGTTTGCACCAAACGGTCGAGGTCGGGGCTACTTTTGGTAGCGGCTGCTTTTTTTGTGCCGTCGCAAGCCGCGAGTAAAATGGTTAGGGCAAATAAAAAGAAAGAGATTTTTTTCATAATATGATTTTTTACGAAGTTATATATTGGGAATGAAGAGAAAACAAGGTATTGAATATTATCACGCAGAATTTACTTCGCCAGTTCGCGTTGCTCGTGCTAGGTCAAAACAAGGCAGATTTGAGGCTGAACAAGTGAAAGCGATATTAAATCGCATTGACGAAGTGAACGCACGAAGTGCTGCCTAGCATCGTACCAAAACCCGAGCGAAGCGAACTGGCGAAGCAAATCTAACGCGGTTTTGGCTCAAAAGGCAAGTGAACATACAGTACCTTATTTTGGACGCGTTCCTTATTCTGTAAGGTTCAAATATGCCCGATTTTTGATATAAAAATTATTCATACTAAGTACATGTGGAAAGCTGAAACACGATAGCAAAATAAAACTAATTCCCACACCATTTTCTTTGGCTAAAAAAAAGACCGCTACCATAATTATTATACCTGCGATGCTAAACAACTGCGCTTTTCGCCACAAAAACGAAGGTTTATGCTCAGAATGTGCCGATAAATGTTGCCAACCGTGCATACTGTGTTGCCAAATAAAATAAATAGCGAAGCTGACTAAAAGCGGCAACCCGCTACAAAGTAGCAAATAAAACGCGGTGATAACGATTTTTGATGATTTATAAATAATTCCTATGGTAGATAAAAATCCGAAAATCAGTGCCGCTAGTACTAATTGCGCAGTACTAGAGAAAGAATTATGGAGTATTTCACCGATATTTAACCGTGGAATTTGATGTAAAACGCTCGTCAAGTCTTCAAAATGTGTCGCGAAAAGAAAAATTAATACCCCTAAACCATATAAAAATGATGCCGTTCCGGTTTTTAGTTGCCAATGCTGAAAATCGGTCTGACCAAAATGCCAAGCCGAATACAGTATAAAAAAGAGGAGAGCCAAATCAGGAATTAGCCACCAAAGTAGCCCGATAATTGCGCTTTTAGCCAAAAAATTGAAGATGAAAAAAGGGGTAATTTTAGGCATTGTATCCTTGTTTTCAAAAATATAATCAACCGCGCCGTGTGGCATTCCGACCACAAAAAAACCGAGTAAAAGTAAGCCCAAAGGGACTATTTCGGTATGGATAGTGTAAAAAAACAAAGTGAAGATGGTAAAAAAACCAGCTATAAGCGCGATTGGTATTTGCTTGAGGCTGTGAATTATGTCATTTATGGCAGCTAAGATAAAAACTTTTTTAGGTAATAGTAAAAAAATACGCATTTCTTTTAAAAAACTTGTTTCTTCATTCAAAAAATGTAAAATTAAACTGTAATCTATGTTTTTGAACAGCGTTTGGAATATTTTTTTGC
>JAYWGJ010000220.1:0-6329 GCA_043778315.1 Saprospiraceae bacterium
AAAGTTAGTAGCAATTGCGCTTGCTACTATCTTTGCACCCGAATAAGTTGCACCACCACACAAGGCGTGATTATCGCGCACCGTCATTCTAAAATTCATCTCACGCGCATAAGTAGGAAGCGTTTCGCCGAAGTTAGACAAGCCACCTGCTACCAAAGTAGAAGACTTCGGAAAAGTGCGTATCGGCGATGTACTCGGATTAAACGACCGAAATGAAGGCGCAGTCAATACAGGTTGATCCACTCTGCACGCAGGACCTAAATCCACTTGCTCCCAGCAATAAGTGAGCGCGTCATTATCTAAATCCGTTCCGCTACCTATTAGCTCAAACGGCGTATTTAATGGAATCGTATATACTGTAGCATCAGTTATCGCCACAGGAGTACGATTGCCCGACTGTGTTTTTACAGGACAAGTATTGCCACCTGCCGTTTGCGAAAACGTAGTCATTTCATCAAAGCTGCCCGTGTGCATGATGTCTATACTATTAGGAGCAATGTCGTCGATACCGCAAATACCCGCGTATGCCATAATAGTCACGCCCGACCCAGGTTCAAAAGCCGTCGCGGCTCTTCTATTACCACTACACGAACCTTGGTCACCATTAAACGTGTGGTTGCCACCAAACTGATGCCCCATTTCATGCACCACATAATCTATATCAAACGGGTCGCCCACAGGACTATCTCTACCCGTAACGCCACGCGCCTTACTGTTTCCACAAATACAGCCCAACTGAGCCACACCGCCGCCGCCAGTACTATAAACATGACCCATATCGTAGTTAGCAGGCTGTATAATAGCATCAATTTTAGTCTGATTTTCATTCAGCATCGTGCTACCGTCATTATTAGTGTAGCCATCTGTATTAGCATTGTGAAACACTAATAAATTATTATTAGCAATCAAGTTAAAATGTATTGCCAACTCGCGCTCATACACCCCGTTTACTCTATTTATCGAGGTGGTCATAGCTGCCAAAACCGTAGCGGTATTATTGGTCGTACCTGCTGCGGTGTTATGAAATGCAGAGTATTCACCCGTACAAGCCAACGCCAAACGGTACGTCCGCAAAGTAGGACCAGTAGTCGGTGGTGGTAAAAGTTTTGCGCTTGCTAATACAGCACTCGACGACGTATTAACAGGTGTATTGATTGCTTTAGTTAAACTCAATCCGTTTGTCATTTCGCACACCATTGGCGCACTTTGCAAGCGGTAGTTTTTAGTATCATACACTATATAATGGTCAGTATCACGCGGCGTAATCGGGTCTATATATATAGTGTGGTCAGTAAACCATATCGTAGCATGAAAACCAAGCGGCGTAACATCAAAGCGTATCATTGCTTCAGGGTGTTCTATGCTCGTTCCTTTATAAGTCTTAATATTTGGATATTTTGCTGCCAATCCAGCCTCCATACACGGCGACTCGAATATAGCAAACTCCTCTATACTACCATCTGCCATCGGCAAACTAAAAACAGGCAACGCAGTAGCATCAAAAGGCTGTTGCATAAGGTCAGCTTCTAACGGCATACCTACCAATTGCGTCCGCAAATCAGCCAACGAAATGTTGAAAGACTGATATGCCGACGGCATAATCATACGCACACCCACCAATTCAGTAGGTGTCGCTTCTAACTGCCAAATACTCGCTATGCGGTTTTGCGCTAATGACGCGCTTGCAGTAGCAAGCAGCAATAAAAAAGTAAAGATTGATTTCATGGAATAAAATTTTAATGTGAAGTAGTAACTTTATACGCTACAAATGTAAGTAATCTTTTTATTATAATAAAATAATTATCACTTTTTTTTGTTTTATTTTAATAATAAATACTTTAATAGGTTTTAGCCTAATAAATATTAAACAATATAATCAAATAAACTAGACTTTTTATTATCTAAAAAAAATATTTTAAAAATATATTCCAAAAAATTAGGTTATAATAAAATAATAATACTTACATTTGTCCATACTTTAGAAATACCAAAAACTGTTCACTGTTCATTATTAACTGTTCACTAAAAACTATTAACTGTTCACTAAAAACTATTAACTGTTCACTCAAAACTATTCACTCAAAACTGTTCACTATTCACTATTAACTATTCACTATTCACTATTAACTGTTCACTATTAAATGTTCACTAATCACTAATCATTAAAAAAAAAAGGTATGACAACTTATTCAGAAACAGGCAACGCCAAAAACACGGCGAACCTCCGCAAACTCATCACCGCTTGCCAAGGCTACGGTGCAAAGTACAACCCTGCACGCACGGAGCTAACCATTACAGCCTTGCTCACCCAAGCAGACACCTGCGACGCAGCATTACAAGCTGTGCGCAACGCCGTACAAGCAGAGAAAGACGCGATTAACAACCGCAACTTAGTGTTTAAAGCACTCGGCAAACTCGCTACTCGTATCATTAACGGCTTAGCAGCCTACAACTCTCCTGCCAATGTACTAGATAATGCGCGGAGCTTAGTCAGCCAGCTATCGGGTAAAAGAGTCGGCAAAGTAAAAGCAGGTAAAGACGGCGCAGATGCTCCTACTATCTCTGTATCTAAAATGTCTTACGATATGCGCGTAGATACTTTTGATAAAATAGTAGCCTTAGTTGCCACACAAATAAATTATATCCCCAACGAGGTAGAAATGCAGCTTACCGCGCTGCAAGCACACGCACAAAGTTTACGCAACCTCAATCAAGCTGCCTTAGATACTCAAAATATAGCGCAAAACGCCCGTATAAATAGAGATAAAATAATGTATAGCGATGCAGATTGTCTGTTTGATATAGCATCTAACGTCAAAAACTACGTTAAATACCTTTACGGTGCAACAAGTCCTGAGTTTAAGCAAATCAGAGGCATTAATTTTATTAATCAAGCAAGCAAATAGGAATATATTAGCGGCAAGTAGGAATATAGTAGCGGCAGATTAGAATGTAATAGCGGCAAGTAGGAAACTATTAACACTAATCATTAATCACTAATCACTAATCACTAAATTAGCAATCGCAAGTAGGAAACTATTAACACTAATCATTAATCACTAATCACTAATCACTAAATTAGCAATCGCAAATTAGAATATACTAACGTTTTTTTATAATACAATAACCTCACGCACATCTCTCTGTCTTCCTTTCTTGAGAAAGGCGGGAGAGGTTTTTCATCATGCAACTTAATTTTATAATAAAACAATATGTCTGTAGAACACAATAACATCATTCAAGCCTTTCAAGACGGTAAAGTAGTATTATATCCTACCGATACAATATGGGGCATCGGCTGTTTAGCTACAAATGAGCGAGCAGTAGAAAGGATTTATGAAATAAAAGAAAGAAGCAATGATAAATCATTAATTTTATTAGTGGGTGATATAAAAATGTTGCAAAAATATGTACCTAACTTATCTGTTAAAGTAATAGACATTATCAATCATTACCCACGTCCTATTACCGTAGTATATAATGATACTATTCATTTACCCGACTACCTCAAAGCAGCAGACGGTAGCATTGCTATCAGAATTACAAACGATGATTTTTGCAAACGAGTTATTAAAAGGCTAAACGAACCTATAATTTCTACCTCTGCCAACCGTAGTGGCGAACCTACCGCTCCTATATTTTCAACTATTACGCCTTATATTAAAAATAGTGTGGACTATATAGAAACTTATCGACAAGACTACACCACTATACACGCGCCTTCCACAGTTGCCAAGATAAATGAAGCAGGTGAAATGCTCATTCTACGACCTTAAAGCCAATAAACCATAATAACTAATCACTGAACATAAATCACCAATCATTAGCCACTCATTATTAATCACTAATCGTTAATCACTAATTACTAAAAAGAAATGTTGCTTAATAGAAAGAAAGCACCCCCCATTCACACCATAACAGAGCTCAATTTACCTGTATGGAATACCAAAATGATTGAAAATGGTACAGTGTTTCACACCTATCAAGCGGGCAAACAGCCAGTTGTAAAACTAAATATCGTATTTAAAGGCAGCCGTTGGGTAGAGCCGCAGCCGTTAGTTTCACGCGCTACCATCACCATGTTACGCGAAGGCACTACACAGCGTACCGCCGCCGAGATAGCAGAATATCTCGACACTTATGCAGGAACACTCCGCCTATCCGACGGCATCGAGACCGTCACTTTAACACTCTTTTGCCTCAAAAAGCATTTGGATAAGTTGCTGCCGTTAATTATGGAGATGCTACTTACGCCGAGCTTTCCCGACCACGAATTAAAAACCTATACTGATAATATCAGACAGGAATTAAAGATAGATTTAGATAAGAATGATTTAGTGGCTTACCGCAAAACAACTGAAATGATGTTTGGCGAGGTACACCCTTACGGCTATAATAGCAAAGACGAGATGTATGAGGCACTGACCCGCGATAGTTTGGTTGCGTTTCACGCCAATAATATAGTGGGCAGCAATTGTGAGGCAACCGCAAGCGGCGATATAGATGCGAAAACCGCCATTTTGATAAAAAACTACTTGGCGCAGTTACCAAAAGGCACAGCAGCAGCATATCAAAAAATCAAAGCGGTATCTGCGCCTATTGCAGATGTAACCATACCCAAAGAACGCTCCTTACAAGCCGCGCTGTGTATAGCGCGTCGCTTGTTCGCGCGACAACACCCTGATTTTCCTGCAATGCAAGTCCTCAATTGTGTTTTTGGAGGCTATTTTGGCTCACGCCTGATGAGCAATATTAGAGAGGAAAAGGGTTATACCTACGGTATTTATTCGTCTATTTCATGTATGAGCGACGACGGATTTTTAATGATTTCGACCGAAGTAGGCAAAGAACTTGCTGACGCAACACGCACCGAAATTTGGCGAGAAATCGACGACCTCAAAGCAAACCTTATCCCCGATGACGAACTCGAAATGGTGCGTAATTATATGATGGGGCAGCTTTTGCAACAGCTCGACGGCGCGTTCGCAACTTCCGAGGTTATCCGTGAATACACCCTCAATAACCTCGACGAAGCCCACTTTGACCGCATGATTGCCGCCATTCAGCACACAACACCCGAACAATTGCGCGCCTTAGCGCAGCGATATTTCGTAAAAGAGGCATTTTATCAAGTACAAGTCGGCTAACGGGAGGTCGGACTTCAGTCCGACCACTACCCCCTTTATGAATTGCGGCGGGTTTAAACCCACCGCAATTCATAAAGAGGGTTTTAATATGCCTCTACTTACCTTTTTTGCACTTTTCGCTACAATATTTCACTTCGTCCCACACCCGTTCCCATTTTTTTCGCCAATCGAACGGGCGACCGCACTGCACACACACCTTCGAGGGCAGTGTGGATTTTGTATATTTAGGCGTAACCGCCGCAGATTTATCTTTTTTCATACTCAGAATGTATTTTTTTTGTTGATTTATAAAAATTGTTTGTATTTTTGCTTTTGTATCAATATAATTTGAATGCGAATAAGAAAATCTATTTTAATCAATTAAACTCGTAATGTTTATTTTATGATTGAAGAACAGGAAGAGCAGCAATTGCTCGACGAAATCAGAAAAATGATTAGTGAAGGTAAATCTTTTGAATTTCTGAATTCGGAAGAGGATTTATACAGCTTGGCAGACGTAAAGCAAGTAAATAAACAAGATGAAAAACAAAAATAACAAACAGATAAAAAAGATATTGGTTGCCAATAGAGGCGAAATCGCTTTGCGCGTGATGCGCTCTGCGCACGAACTCGGCATCAGTACCGTTGCGGTGTACAGCGAAGCTGACCGCACAAGTCCGCACGTTTTGTACGCGAACGAAGCGATTTGCCTCGGACCCGCGCCGTCTAATCAGTCTTATCTATTAGGCGACAAAATCATAGCGGAAGCGTTGCGTTTAGGCGTTGATGCGATACACCCAGGCTATGGTTTTTTGAGTGAAAACGCCGATTTCGCAGAGAAAGCGGAAGCCGCAGGCATCACTTTTATCGGACCTACGCCCGACGCAATACGGGTGATGGGCAGCAAATTAGGCGCGAAAGAAGCCGTAAAACACTACGGTATTCCGATGGTTCCGGGTACTGACGGCGCGGTCGCCGACCCGACCGAAGCGATTGCGGTAGCCAAAAAAATTGGTTTTCCTATATTGATAAAAGCGTCGGCAGGCGGCGGCGGCAAAGGTATGCGCGTCGTGACGCACGAGGCGGAACTCGCCGAGCAGATGGAACGCGCTATCAGTGAGGCAATTAGCTCTTTCGGCGACGGCTCGGTTTTCGTCGAGAAATTTGTGGACTGTCCGCGTCACATCGAGATACAGGTTTTGG
>JAYWGJ010000221.1:0-6320 GCA_043778315.1 Saprospiraceae bacterium
GTGTAATAGATCATTTTGCCGTCGCGCTCCGTAGTAACTAAACCCGTGAGGCGCAAGATGCGCAAATGTTGTGACGTGATAGATTGCTCGAGTTTCAGCGCGTTATAAATTTTATTTACATTAACCTGTTTTGACTTGTCAATGTAGTCCAAAATCTGCAAACGGAGCGGGTGCGACAATGCGCGCAGTAGCTCGGAAGCAACCTGCAACTCTTCGTTATTAATGTTTACTTTTGCCTTTCTCATGAGGTTTTAAAGATTTAATGAAATGAAAAACAAAATTTACAAATGCAATTACTTATATAAGATTTATATAATATGCAAATGTAATACTTCTTGTTAGGATTAAAAATAATAATAAGTAATAATAAGTATATGTACTTTAACGCTTTAACTTTTTCTTATATGTAAACCTACCTACAAGGGCTGTAAATACTCAAAAAAATACATTTGTAAAATATCTATATGTCTTAAAAATTTTACAATAAAAATTATTTTGTGACCAATTGCGAAGCTGGCTGTCACATTAAAAATTCTTAAAACGTTTTTATACTATTTATATAAACGATAAATAGCGGGTCGAAAGTTGCATGAGTTTTTTTAATATGGAAATTTTTTTTAATTTCGCATTATAAATAACAAAATAGAGTAAAAAATTGGTCAATCCGAAACTATTACAAAACGATATAGACCGATTGGAGCGCGACCTTTCTTTCAAACAGTTGCAAATCAATCGGTTACTCAATATCACGCAGGCTATCAATAACAACGCACCCGCCGACGACCTGTTTGGCGAGTACACCTCTATTTTGAGTTTTGATATGAACATCAAAAAGATGTTATTGATGACCCGCGAAGAGCAACAGTGGCGGTTTGCGACAAGCATAGAAGTGTCGCCGAGCTTTGCGCAACTCGCAGAAGATGAGCCGTTTGTGCAGTTTCAACGCATGGGATATGTAGAAGAAATGGAAGACCCCTTTTTGCGCGAATTTGATTTTGTAATACCTGTTTACCACAAAAAAGAACCGATTGCGATTGCCTTTTTGGGGCGTTTTCAGACTGACGATACGATGTACGACCGCGTACAATTTATCACGACTATCACGAATATGATTACGATAGCGATAGAAAACAAGCGGCTTTTTAAGCGGCAGCTGGAGCAGGAGCGGCTCAAAAAAGAAATGGAGCTGGCGCGCAGCGTACAAACGATGCTCATTCCGTCGGCGTTGCCGAGCAACGCGCAGTATGACCTCGACGGTTTATATATGCCACACTCGGGTGTGGGCGGCGATTACTACGATTTTATCCGCCTCAACGACTCCGAAATAGTGCTTTGTATCGCCGATATTTCGGGCAAAGGCATTCCTGCCGCTATATTGATGGCGAACTTTCAGGCGAACGTGCAAGTCCTTGTGCGTAAGCATATTACGCCCAAAAAGTTTATCGAGTTGCTCAATCGCGCCGTGCAGCGCATCACGAAAGGAGAGAAATTTATTACTTTTTTTATTGCCAAATATCACTTGACCGAACGAAAAATCGTCTATATTAATGCAGGACATAATCCGCCGTTTTTGGTGAGTGCGGAAGGGGTACAGCCGCTCGAAAAGGGTTGTACTATTTTGGGCGCGTTCGACGAAATACCGCAAGTAGAAATAGGCGAACTCAGCGTTCCGCCCGACTCGCGCCTCGTGCTGTACACCGACGGCTTAACCGACCTAATGGACACCGACGGCAACTTTTTTGACGAGAAAGATTTTCACGCTTTCGCGCAACAAAACCACGCCGCTACGAGCAAAAATTTCAATATCGAACTAGTACAAAAACTCAACGAGTTCAGAAAAGAACGCTATTATACCGACGATGTGACGGTGCTAAATTGCAAGTTTTTTTAATAAAAAATATAACGTATATACGATTTCAAATTCCACCCTTCAAAAATATATAAATGTCTATCTACCAAACCTTTACACAAGCCAAAACCGACCGAAAGACACTTTTTGTCGTGCTTATCGACCCTGACCATGTCAATATCGGCAACCTCGACGAAGTAGCGCAAACGGCGATAGACGCGCAAGTCGACGCGTTTTTTATTGGCGGCAGCCTAATAGTGAACAACCAAATGGACAAGGTCATCACGCAGCTTAAAGCGGCGAGTGGTATTCCTACTATTTTGTTCCCAGGCGGCTCGTTGCAGCTCAGTTACCGCGCCGACGCGCTACTTTTGCTGTCGCTGATTTCGGGTAGAAACCCTGATTTGCTGATAGGCAAGCACGTCGAGGTCGCGCCGTTTTTGCGTATGTCACCGCTCGAGATTTTGAGTACGGGCTATATGCTCATCGACGGCGGCGTAGCCACTTCGGTCTCTTACATGAGCAACACTTATCCGATACCTGCCTCCAAAAACGACATCGCCGTATGCACCGCTATCGCGGGCGAAATGCTCGGTATGAAACTGATTTTTATGGACGCAGGGAGCGGCGCACGCAACCCCGTGAGCGTCGAAATGATAGAAGCGGTGAGTAGCAATATCGCGATTCCGCTCATCGTGGGCGGCGGTATCAGCACGCCCGAAAAGGTGTACGCGAACGCCGCCGCAGGCGCAGATGTGATTGTGGTAGGCAACGCGATAGAGAAAAACCCGTCGCTGATTAAGGAACTCGCGGCGGCAGCGCACGGGTTTGTGGCGGTGTAAGTAGCTGAAATAAAATAAGAAAAATATGGATTTTATAACCAAAAACTTAGAAATTATAGCTCGGTGTATTCAAAATAACGAATATAAAGAGGTGGAAACGGACAGATTTGAACTCAAAAACCTGTCAGGTGGCTGGGGCGAGGATTTGTATAAAAGCGTTTGTGCGTTTTTAAATACTAACGGCGGCGTGGTTGTTATTGGAATAAACGATAAAAATACAGCCAAACCACCGCATTATAAGTTTACGGGTTATATAAATAGTAGTGCGAGCGAAAATCATTTAACACAGGAATTGCCTAAAAAATTTACGGATAAAGACGGTAAGCCCTTGGATTTAACGGATTATGTTTCAAAATTTGAAATCAGGGATTTTTTAGATGGTCGGCTCGCCATTGTTTATGTGGAAGGGTTGCCCGCCGATAAAAAATATGTTTATTACAAGGGAGGAGCTTATATCAGAAAACTTACGGGTGACCATTTATTAAATAAAGAAGTTATTACCGAATACGAGGAAGTGAAAAAAGGTATTATTAGACACCAAGAATTAAAAATAGTTACGGATACGACACTCGACGTGATAAGTATTAATATTTTGAATGACTATATATATAGATTTAATCAAGGTAAAAAACGTGGGGAGGCTTACAAAAAAAATATAGAAGAAGCATTGCCGTTTTTGCAACGGGAAGGTTTTATGCGCGACAATCAGCCCACGCTTTTGGGTGTATTGGTTTGCGGCGTAGAGCCAGAGCGGTATATACAGGGCAAATGTCAAGCCGATTGTTATGTACAAATACCAGGCGTATCTAAGGTTGCGCAAAGCAAAGAGGTCATCGAAGATAATATTATTGAATTGATACAACGATGCCAGAATTTTGTTTGGCGAAACATTCAAGTCGGCATTGCATACACTAACGGCGGCACTGCCGACCCCGAATACCCCGAATCTTTGATACGGGAAAGTATCAATAATGCTTTTGCGCATCGCGACTATGTGAGCGACCGATTTATAATCATAGAAATACGACCGAATAGCAGTCTAATGATACGCAATCCAGGTGCGTTTGAGCAGCGACAACGTATATATTTAGATACTGAGCAAGGCAAAATACGCCGAATTATTCCATTGCAAGTAGCGCGAAACCCCAAATTAACCCACTTGCTCAAAAGTTTCGACTATTGGGAGGGAAAGGGTAATGGACTATCTTCACTTATCGACTCTTGCTTAGAAAATGAAATAAATGTACCTTATTATATCTTATCGACCGATGAAATAAAGCTATTTATACCGAAAGGTAAGGTTTTAGATGAGGAAATGCAGTCTTGGTTAAGCAGTTTTACGGGCTATATGGAGGGTAAAATGGGGCGAATACTAAGTAATGATGAAAAAATCATGCTTTCCTTTTTCAAAAAATCAGAAGACTTAAATGCCTTAGAGCGTTATACCATATTGATTACAGCAGACAATAACCATAACGATATTATTAGAGCGTTGGCGGATAAAAAATTGATATTCAAGAATCCAAATAGTCCAGAACTTTACCCTATCTATCAAGTGGATAGAATTTTGCTGCAAAAAGATTTTTCGGAGGGTCTGCAATTTATTTTTGACGAAGATTTTGTATCTCTAAAACAGGATTACAAAGAGGTATTGAATACCGTTTATTGGCACGAAGTATTTGGCGAAAAAAATGTAACGCTTACTGCAAATAGTGTTGGTCATTTTTTGTATTTGACAAAATATAAGATAGTTTCTGATGTAAAAGATTACGAAAATTTCAAGCGGAAAGTGAGAAATATATTTAATCAATTGGAGCAAAAAAAATTCATCGTCCGTAAAGACAGCAAAACCAAAATTGAGGGCGGAAAGCCTGATTTCAAAATCAACGAAAATTACTCACTAGACACCACATTATTAAAATAACAACAAAACATGAAAGCAATTACCGCTCCGCTCGAGTCGTTCGGGCAATACGTCATCTTGCTCCGCAGTATGTTCACGCGCCCCGAAAGTATCCGTATGTATTGGAAAGAGACCGCTCGGCAGATGAACGACATCGGCGTAGGCTCGCTTTTTATCGTCCTTATTATCGGCGTTTTTATCGGCGCGGTGACGGCGGTGCAGTTCGCCTATCAGCTCAATACGGGTTTGATACCGAAGTATTACGTCGGGTATATCGTCCGCGACTCGATGGTGATTGAGCTTGCGCCAACCATCACTTGCTTGGTTTTGGCAGGCAAAGTAGGCTCGTCGCTCGCGTCCGAAATCGGCGGCTTGCGCCAAAAAGAGCAGATAGACGCGATGGAGGTCATGGGCATCAATACCGCCTCGTACCTCATCGCGCCGCGCATCGTCGCCGCGCTTTTTGTGATACCGTTACTCGTTATTTTTGCGGCATTTATGGGCATTATCGGCGGCTATATCGCTTCGGTGATGGGCGGTTTGGTGAGCGATACGGACTACGTTTTGGGCGTAAATTCGTTTTTCGCACCTTATAATGTCTTTATGATGTTGGTAAAAGCGGTCGTTTTTGCCTTCATACTCACCTCCGTTTCGTGCTATATGGGCTATTTTGCGACGGGCGGCAGCATCGAACTCGGGCGCGCCTCCACCAAAGCCGTCGTCACAAGCGACCTCCTAATCCTTTTAGCAGATTATTTGCTCGCTACCGCGCTAACCTAAAAATTCGATATTCAAGAATTTTATCGGCGTTCGGGTTTCAACCCGCACACAATAAGATGAGTTCGGGTTGAAACCCGAACGCCGTCACGCCAACAAAAAAATTATCATCATTATCAATATCATCATCAATATAACTATATGTTTCGCAGCACACTAATTGCCTTATTATCAATACCTTGCGCGCTAATTGCGCAAACCAATGGGCAAACCAGTACGGCTTATTTTCAGCAAGAAATGAACTACAAAATAGACGTTTCGCTCAACGACCAAAGCCATACCCTTACGGGTAATTTGGATTTGAAATACAAAAATAATTCGCCCAACGAACTCACGTTTATCTACTTTCACATTTGGGCGAACGCCTACAAAGACAATAGTTCGGCTTTCGCCAAACAAAAAGCGAACAACAGCACCGACCTTAGTTTTCAGTTTGCCAAAGAAGACGATAGAGGCTACCTCGACAACCTCCAATTTAAGGTCGACGGCGTGCCTACTAAAATCACACCCGACCCCAAAAACATCGATATTATACGCATAGACTTGCCTAAACCGCTCAAAAGTGGCGCGCAAGTGACGATTACTACGCCTTTTAATGTCAAATTGCCTTACACGTTTTCGCGGGGCGGACACGTCGAGCAAGCCTACCAAATCACACAATGGTATCCCAAACCTGCCGTTTACGACCGCGAGGGTTGGCACCCAATGCCATACCTTGACCAAGGCGAATTTTATAGCGAATACGGCAATTTTGATGTCACAATTTCGCTACCACAAAACTATATAGTAGCCGCTACGGGCGAGCTCGACAACGCCGCAGAGCGTACTTTTTTGGACGGATTGGCTGCTGCCAAAAACCCGCCCTTGGATTCGTTCCCCGAAAGCTCGAAAACCATAAAAACCATACGTTACACGGCATCAAAAGTGCATGATTTTGCCTGGTTTGCCG
>JAYWGJ010000222.1:0-27531 GCA_043778315.1 Saprospiraceae bacterium
TCGCCAAAGAAACACATAATTATTTTAACGATGTGTATGACCATATCTTACAAGTGATTGAAGAAATAGAATCGAACCAATCGATACTAAGTAGCCTCAGCGAGATGTTCCAATCGAACCAGTCGAACCGCATGAATGCGATTATGAAAGTGCTGACGGTCGTGTCGTCTATCTTTATTCCGCTCACTTTTATTGCAGGCGTTTATGGTATGAACTTTGAAAATATGCCCGAGCTAAAAACCACAAACGGCTACTTTTATACTTGGGCGTTTATGGGTTTAACCGCGTTATTTATGGTGTCGTGGTTCAAATATAAAAAATGGATATAAAATATACAATTAATACTGATATATTGCGTCGCAATTATCGGTCGTCATATTATTATTATAAATACAATTATAACTGATTTTGAGTTTTTGAGTCGTAGGGTCGTAATCGCCGCGTCCTGTGATGTGAAAATCGGTACAAAAAACGTCGTCTATCACAAAAGCCGTGCTACTCACCAATTTTGCGGTCACATAATAATTGCCGCAACCGCCCACGCCAATATATCCGCCGAGATTGCGAATACGCAAACGCATCAAATCGACGCGCTCTATATCGGACGAAAACGGCGGTTTAGTACACGCAGTTTGCGTAACGGTAGTAAAATTTTTTGGGAATTTAGCGACCCATTCACTCGCGCACTCCGCGCCTTCGTAGCCCGTTACGCACAAACACACGCCTTTATTGCACTCCGCGCCGTTGAGGCAGGTTTTATTTTTGCAATCATCTTTACACGCCGAGAAAAAACCAATTAAGGTAATTATTATGGAATAAAAAAGAAAAATTTTTGTTTTTTGGAACATATTTACTAGGTTTTAGCCACAAATGTACAGGTTTATACACAAACTTATTAACAATATTTTAAATAATTGTATAAAAATATTTATTACAAAAATAAAATCATGCAATTTAGAACAGAGCTTACCGCCGAACGTGCTGATTTTTCTATTACGCACCAAACGCCGATTTTTGCAGTCGGCTCGTGCTTCGCCGAAAATATAGGTGAACGGCTCAATCATAGTAGCATTCCTATTTTAACTAATCCGTATGGTATTGTATATCAAGTAGTTGCGATACAAAAAATATTTTCTGATATTGCTAATCACAAAAAATATGAAGCAAAAGATTTGGATATTTACAATGAATTGTGGTTTAGTTTTACGCACCACAGCAAATTTTCGAATACAAACCAAGCAGCCTGTTTAGCAGAAATAAATAAAAATTTGGCGACCGCGCAAGCGCATTTAGTCAAAACCGAGTTTATTTTTATCACCTTAGGAACGGCGCAGGTATTTATTCACAAAGAAAAAAATTATTTTGTTAATAACTGCCATAAGTTGCCCGCGACGAATTTCACTAAAACGCGAATGTCGGTCAGCGAAGTTGTCGGGTCGCTTCATGCTACGATTATTGATGTGCGCAGCGTTGCGCCAAACGCAAAATTTATTTTTACGGTCAGCCCTGTGCGCTACCTGCGCGAAGGTTTGATACAAAGTCAGCGTAGCAAAGCGATTTTGCTTTTGGCAATAGAAAATATTTGCCAAACTATAAACGGCTGCCATTATTTTCCTGCTTACGAATACCTTTTGGACGACTTGCGCGATTATCGTTTTTACGATACCGATATGCTGCACCCGTCGGCGGAAGCAATTGATTATATTTGGCAAAAGTTCTCGGAAACTTATTTTGATGCTGATACACAGCAAATTATCACAAAAATAGAAAAAATAAAACGCGCACAAGCGCACCGACCTGCTCATACCGCTATTGCGGAATATGCGCGTTTCAGCACGCAACTTCAAGCAGATATTGACTTATTCAACACTCAAAATCCAACTATTAAATTGTAAATCGTGAAAAAAAATTATTCAAAAACCTATTTTATTTTGCTGTTTTTTTTGCTTTGCGCAAAGCAAAATAGCGTAGCCCAAAATGGACAAACACAAAATGGCTTAGAGCGTTTTTTGCGTCCTTCTATCGATAGCATCATCAAACCGCGCTTGTACGGCGTGACGGCGGCGGCAACAGTTGGCTACGTCGGGCTAACTTTCGGCTTCAACGAACTTTGGTACAAAGACTATCCGCGTAGCAATTTTCACTTTTTCGACGACTCGCAAGAGTGGAATCAGATGGATAAAGTAGGACATCTTTGCACCGCGTATTATCAAAGCCGCATAGCAGGCGACGTTTATCAATGGACGGGTATAAAACACCGAAAAGCGGCACTTTTGGGCGCGGGAACGGGTATGTTGCTACAAACAACGTTGGAAATGCTCGACGGGTTTTCTGCCGAATGGGGCTTTTCGCCAACCGACGAACTCGCAAATTTGGGCGGTTGTAGCCTTTATTTATCGCAAGAATTGGCTTGGCGCGAACAGCGTATTTCGTTCAAAATTTCGTCGCACGGTCGCCCGAGCAGCTTGAAAGATGTGAAATTAACAAGCGTAAATAATCCGTTAGCAACTACGACTTTGGAGGCGCGCGCCGCCGCGCTATATGGCACTGCGCCGCAGGAAATTTTGATAAAAGATTATAACACCATGACGATGTGGACGAGTGTTAATATTTGGTCGTTTTTGCCGAACCGCGAAACGAGCCGCTTCCCTACTTGGCTCAATGTAGCGGTTGGCTACGGCGCGGAAAACTTGTACAGAGGCGAAAACGCTTACGATTGGACTGACAAACAAGGCAACCGCTTTGAGCTGAACTCCTTAGAATATCCGCGTTACCGACAAGTTTTTTTAGCACCTGATATTGATTTTACAAAAATAAAAACCAAATCGCACCTACTCAAATTCGTATTTAAAGGATTGAGCGTATTCAAATTTCCGATGCCGACTTTGGAATACAACACTACGGGCAAATTCGTGTTTCACCCCATTTATTTTTAGTGTAAACAGCTATTTAAACAAAAACACAAAACAATCCGTTGCAATACCTATCCACAATCGTTGTGTATAAAAAATATAAGTGCTTGATAATCAATACTATAAAATGTGGAGTTTTTACTCGAAACTAATGATAAGTTTTCGAAATATAGTAAAAGAGGAAATCGATGTGTATAAGTGGCAAGTTAGCGGGTTTGAGTTAGCGCAAAATAGATAGTTTCTAACTGTTATTTTAACTGTTGATAAGTCGAAAATAAAGCATTTTTTTAGCAAAAAAACTTATTCACACTCTGTATATAACTTACCTAATTTGCTCATTTTCAAGGCTACTTTTAAGTAATGTTATGGTGTATAAACTTGATTTTTATAGTGATATTAATATCCTACTATTTGTCCAAATTTATTTACTAACCAATTCACAGCACTAATAATAGTAAAATTTAATTCTTTTAATTTAAAAAAAACTATTTTCTATTGCTTATAAATTGTTAATAACCTAAACCCTACAAAACAAATAATTGTTTCATTATGAATTAAACAATCAATTCAAAAAAAATGAACACAAGTAATGGAACTTCGCCTGCGGCAGTAAGATGGTGGCTACTGACGGGCGTACTGATGGTTTTTGGGCAAGTATGGCTCGGCGGCGTGACGCGCCTCACGGGTTCGGGGTTGTCTATCACGGAGTGGCAGCCGATACTCGGCGTGTTGCCGCCGCTCAACGGCGCAGAATGGCTCGTAGCCTTCGATAAATACAAAGATGCGACGCAACAATACGCACAGCTCAACGTAGGCATGAGCCTCGGCGAGTTCAAATGGATATTCTTTTGGGAATTTTTCCATCGTTTGTGGGCGCGCAGCATGGGTTTTGTATTTATCTTCCCGTTTGTGTATTTTCTGTGGCGCGGAATGTTATCGCGCAAACTCGTCCGACAACTCGGTTTTGTGGTGGCGGCAGCCGCACTCGCCGCTACTTTCGGTTGGCTGATGGTTTATACGGGCATCAAAGGGAATCCGATTGCTAACCCGCGAGCGTGGGTAAACGCTTACGCGCTGTCGGTACATTTAGGCATTGGTTTTTTGGTTTTTGCGACGTTATGGTGGGCAACGGTCGGCGCGTGGCAAGGTAATACACAGGTTATTCACAATTCGCGGCTAAAAAAAGCGGCTTGGGCAATCACTTTCGTTACCGCTATGCAGGTTATTTTGGGCGGTTGGATGTCGGGCATGAAAGCGGGCTTGGCGTACCCTACTTATCCGTTAATGAACGGCGAATTGCTGCCTTCCGCGCTCTACGATACTGCCGCTTGGACTACCCAAAATATTATACAATACGACCACAATAGTTTTGCGCCCGCGCTCATACAAGTGCTACACCGAACTACTGCTATCTTATTGGTAATCATGGTGTTATGGTTTTGGAACACGCTCCGCAAACAAACTGTTTCGTTGACGCTACGGCGGGCAAACAATTTGCTTTTAGGTATGATAATCGTTCAAATTTCGTTAGGAATACTCACTGTTATCAACTGCGTCGGACATATTCCTGTCACACTCGGCGTGCTGCATCAAGACGGTGCATTAGTGCTGTTGGCTATCTCTTTATTCGTTAATTATCAGTTTATCAACACGTTGCAAAAAGCATAAAACTAAGTTACATTCTTTTATTTGTGGAAAAGATGTTGATAACTTATTTTTAAATGTATTTTATAGTATTTTCGGTGTTACAGTTTTTTGTGTCTGTTTTTTTTGATAACTGACAGATGAATTGTAATGCTGAAAACCAAAAACGGCTGCTTCGCGATATGCGAAGCAGCCGTTTTTTTGTCTTAATTTCAAAAGAATTATTACTAAAAGAATATTTTTACTTTTTAGCATTTTGATACTGCAAAAAACCTTTTTTATAAATCGCCTGCGACGGCAAATTCATCTCCGCTCGTAAACTATCTACTTTATCAGGATACAAAAGCGGCTGAAACTCTACGTCGATAGCCACACCCAAACTATCCTTTTTTACCTCTTTTACTTGCGTTGAATAAATTTGTTTTTGCTGCGTATTGACCAAAACCCTATCCGTCAGGTAAGCGCAATTCATTTTATTCGTATTATTTATTTTGACTTGTTCGCGTAGTAAATCCAAAATTTTTATTTGAAAAGCCGTATCTCGGTCGGCGTGTTGCACCAATAACCAAGCAGTGTTGTCGCCCGTTTCGCCCACTTCTCTGATGCCTAACCAACCATATTTTTTGATTTTTTGTTTCAACCAAGCCGTATTTTTAACATCTATCTGATTTTGAAAAGCAAGTATAGCATCTCTTTTTTGTTTGTTTTCGGGCAATTTTATTTTTCTATATTTTTGGTCTGACGCTTCTCGGCGCGCCAATTCCCTTTTAAGGCTTGGGTATTTACACTTATTTTTATCTGCAATAAATTTTTTAGTATTTTTGATAATTTGCTTTTCTAATCCGCTCCATTCCGAATAAGTACGGATAACACTGAATTTTTTATCGGTCGCTATCGCAGCCAAACTATTGTACTTCAAATCCGCTTTTATCGATTTTTTTAGATAATAAATTGCGCTGTCCCGTTCGTTAAGGTAACTAAAACAACTCGCTATATTATAATATTCGATACGCGGTTTTGCGCTTGTCGCGACCATAGATTTGTACTTATCAATCGCTTGCGTGTATGATTTATTGTTGTACAAAGAGTCAGTAATTTGAGCCGTCAAAGTATAACAGTAACACAAGAATAGAATTGAAATATTTATTTTCATACGATTAGGATTTTGGAGTTGTAAACTATAAACACAAGCAAATATAGCTAAAAAATACATCAGCTTACAAAAAAGCCGTATATTTACATGCTAAAAACTAAAATATACTATCGATGGCACAAAAAGACAGTTCAATGAAATTTGATACCAATCATATTATTGGTACTTATCAGTTAAACCTAAATCAGCAATGCGATTATTTGGACGTGCTGCTGCGCACAACGCCTGCCGCCGCGCCCGAAAATGAAGTTTTATTAGAAAAATATCGACAACGCTTAGAGCGTAAAGGTGCATTTTGGAACGAAGAGGAATTAAAAATGCGGTTTATCGCTTTTCTTTTCGATTATGTAGATATAGAAAAAGACGGCGAAATAGAGATATTTTTTGAACGGACGCTGACGGCATCGCTACAAGGCGTTAAGCAAAACGTAAAATGCGATTGTCTGCTCGCCCGTCCGTTTGGTATTTACGAACCGCAAGTACCGTACTTTTTTCTGCAAGAGTTCAAAAAGCAAAAGCAAAAGCAAAATGAAGATGCCGAAGGGCAGATGTTATTGGCTATGCTCCTTGCGCAGCAAATTAATAATAATCAAAAACCGCTATACGGCTGTTTTTTGCAAGGTAAGTATTGGGTTTTTTCGGTGCTGCACGGCAATAACTATTGCATCAGTCGCACCTACGAAGTGACGCGCCGCGAGGATTTGATGCAAGTCGTTTTTATCCTTCGCAACTTAAAACACATTATTTTAACGGAATTATTGTAATAAATATTTTATAAAAAATGGCTGCTTCGCGATATGCGAAGCAGCCGTTTCTTTGTTTTATCAAAACCGAATTGTCAAATTGGTAGTGAGTGAATAATTATTTTTTTGGGTAGATTGAAATATCGCATCAGCCGAATGATATATTTTGCCCTCTATCCTAAACTGCGCTTTATCGCTGATTTGATAATCATAATTACTTGACACGCCCAAGACCTTAAAGCCGTTTTCTGTATTTGTAGCAATCATAATCTGTTTGGCATCGTCATAATATTCGGTACGCAAAGCGATTTTGCTTTTTTTATTGAGCGCGTAGCGCGCTATCAACACGGGCGAAAACCAAACGCCGTACTGCGCCGCGTTGTATTTATCCGTTCCAATATCGCAGCCACCGATAAAACCTAATTTTTTGTTTGGTTCGTATTGCATATAAAAATTATGATAAATACGCAACGCACGGGCAGTATCGGGTTTCTCTGTACCCACAAAATTACTATAATTCAATTGCAGTTTTTCGGTCGGTTTGTAGTTAATTTGTACACCAAAAGATGGACTTTGCCTATTCGGTAGTCGCTGCACGCGCTGCCAACCGTTCAAAACCAAAAAAGCTAAGTTGAGGTTTTCTTTTTTATTAGCGAACGATAATTTAAGCCCAGTCTCGAAATACGGCGAATTTTCTGCCAATATACTCCGCGTCAGCGTCCAACAATCTGCACTAATCGCGCTCTCAAAACCGATATGCGAAGGCATAATACCTGCGTCCAACCAAAGATTATGCCGTTGCGACAGCTTTACGCCAATATTCGCTTCGTAGATGAACTGCGCCCAGGTCGGCTCGTTGCTCAGGTTGTACTGCGCGTAGTTGCCTGTCATCAAACCCAAATTTGCGCGGGTACGCGAAGCCGTGTAATTCGCTTTCGCCAAAATCAAATTCGCATTAAATTCATTATGCCTTTTGTGGTTATACACAAAATTCGGTTTTTCGTGATTGCTCGGGTTCGCAAAATCGCAACTATAATACAGTTCGCCGTAACCGCTAAACGTGAATTTTGCTACACTATCCGTTTGCGCCAAGCAAATAGTTGCTTGTAAGGTTAATAAAAGGAGAAGCGTATTTTTCAAAATGTTTGTTGCGATTGTGGGAATGAAAATTTTTACTTTTTCAGTCATAGTAGTCATCATCATATCTTGTTTGCTCGTACTCGATTTCATCTATTCGTATTTTTATATCTATTCGGTCAGCATGGAGATTAGGCAATTCCTCCTCAATTTTTTGCTTACTTTCTTCAAGTTGTTTTAGTTCTCTTTGAATCCAATTAACAAATGAAATTTTCAAGTCACCTATCATTCCGTCACTATCTAACTGCAACTTTTCGATTTCACCCTTTCCGTCCTCGATTATTTTATTATAACCAATAATGTCCTTTCTCAGAATTATTAAAAAACTATATCTATCAGGTTGGCTTAACATCTTTTCAAATGTATTCGTTTTATTTTCTTCGGTTCTTTGTATATTTGAACTCAAACTACTTGTGTAGGCAACTAAGAACCTTTTTTTATTTTCTTTAATATAGTCAGAGTATTTTTTCGTATCAATAATTTTGTATTCAATTCCAGAAATAATTACAGATTTAAATTGATTTATTAAGGCTATCTTGCCTTGATAATCTTTAGCTGTTCTTTCTATCTCTTCTTTCTTTTTTTGATTTTCGGATATTCTATCGAAGTTATTTTTTATTTCTTCTGTGGAGTTGGCGAAATTGCTTGAACTAATGACGGACTTATCTTTACTGAATATCAGTCTATTTACTTCAATTTCAGGATTTACCAACAATTGGTTATTATGTGATATTTCGGCTTTGATTGAGCTAATCACCTCCTGTGAATAACTTATACTACGCTCTATTTCGCGAAATTTTTTTTCCTCAATTTTCAACTCTTGTACTAAATCAGCTCTCAATTTTGCTTTCAGCTCTTGTTGCTCTCTTTGTCGTTCTCTTTGTTCTTCGGCTTTTTTCTCTTTGTTTAAGTTAAAAATTTTACACTCTTCGTCAAATTTTTTCTTTTCGGTATCAAAATCATAATAGTACGCTTGAAAATTATTATCGTTAAAATGAAGATTGCATAAATTAATTTTTATACGCTTCCATTTACTTTTAACTCGTAAATTATCAATAAAAGGCTTTTTGTAATTACAAGTAAATATTGCAGATATATCTGTATTTTCATTTAATTCAAAAATATTTTGACTACTGTTTAGGTATTTTATATCTAAATCCGTTTGATTTTGATTTATTTTTGAAAAATCGTCAAGTATCCAAAATAAATATATTCCAAGTTCTCTATAAAAATTATAGCGGTAAAAAATATATCGCTGCGAGATATTAGAAAGTTGAATTTCAAACGCTATTTTTTTACCTTTATAATCACAAAAAACATCAGGCTTTCTTCTATCTTTTCCATTAAATTTAAATTGCTCGCTTTCAATGTCACTTACTCCATCTGTATTTTCAAGGTGTCCCAATAGTTTTTCTTTTAGTTCAAAATGTCTTTGGCTTTCTTTTGCCCAATTGATTCTATTTATCTCTTCAATAAGTTCCGTTTCTACATTTTCGTCTTTCAAAATACAATGCTCAGAATTAGGATTATGTTTTAGGTAAACACTTTTTTGATAGCTTATTATTAGCCGTTGTCCACACTCGCAGCATATAAAATCTATTTGGTTGGAATTATATTGGTCTCTTATTACAAACCCTACTTTCCCATCTAATAAAGTGTTAATATTTTCTACAGTTTGTTTTTCATTTCTTACAACGATAGCTGTATTTATTGTTCTTTCGGTCATATTTTTTTCTGTTTATTTGGGCTTTTTCTAATTTGTAAGGTATTATAAATACATGATTTTAATTTCACTTCGTAAAAGTACGATTTTATTTATTCATTCTCATCACAATAAAAACATTTGCCATTCCCTCACAAATAATGTATCTTTGCGCGTCTGTATTTTTCGCTTTTCGCAATGACCCCTGCACATATTCGCCGTTTACTATCGCGTTTCGAGCGGTTGCGCAAAGCAACCGAAACGGAGGTGTATATGGACGAGGACGAGTGGGAAACGCTGCTCGAGTATTTGTATGAAAATGACGAACTCGAGCAAGCGCAGCAAGCGATTGATTTGGCTACGGCGCGCTACGCTTACGCGCCCGATTTGTGGCTGCTCCGCGCAAAAATATACTTAGAGTTGCAAAATACGACGGAGGCATTAGCCGCGTTGCAAACCGTGCAGCTCTACCGCAAAACAGAAAATATAGAGCTGCATACGCTTTTTGCAGATGCGTATATGCAGCAGCGCGACTACGCGGCGGCTTTGCAGCACCTGCATACGGCTATTGGTTTTGCTAAGGAAGATGCGGAGTTGGGCGAAATTTATTTGAGCATAGCCAATATTTACGAAGAGCAAAATAATTATACGAAAGCCTTTGATGCCTTGCGGCTCGCCGCTCTGCACCTTTCCGATAACGACGAAGTTTGGGGACGGCTTCATACCGCTACGCAGTTGTCGGGTCGCTACGCCGATAGTGTAGAGGTGCATACGCGCCTCACCGATGCTTACCCTTTTTCGTGTTTGGCGTGGTACAATTTGGCAGAGGCACACGCCGCGCTTGGCGCAAACGAAGCGGCAATCATCGCTTACGAGTATGCGATGGTGAATGATGAAGGTTTTACGCGGGCGTATCGCGGTTTAGCGAAAATATATACTGCCGAATATTTGTATGAAAAAGCGATAGAAACGCTCTATAAAGCGATAGAAGAAAACCCGATTGATGCCGATTTATTAGTGGATTTGGGCGACAATTATAAGGCGTTGGCGCAGACGGAAATGGCTAAACAGTATTATCATCAAGCAATAAAAGCTGAACCGCAGGCGCACGTGGCGTATTTTCGCTTGGGCGAAATATTTATGGATACGCAGCAATGGCAGTCCGCTATCACGATGCTCGACGCGGCGGTGACGCGACAAAGCAACCGAGCCGATTATTGGGCGGCATTAGCCGAAGCATACACGCGCACCGCAAATGACGTGGCGGCAGAAAACGCCTACCGACAAGCCTTACGGCTTACGCCCGAAGATGCAGATACTTGGTTGCTGTACGCTAATTTTTTGATGCAAGCCGAACGCCCGAAGGAGGCAATCGATGTGATAGAAGAAGCGGAGAGTTTTGCGCAATCGCTATTATTTGCTTATGCTAAAACCGCCGCTTTATTTTTGGCGCATAAGCGACAAGCCGCCTTGCAAACGCTCGCTTTTGCCTTGCAAGAACACTACGACGGGCATCATTATTTATTGGATATACTGCCGCATTTGGTCAAAGATAGCGCGGTAGTTGCTTTATTGATACGATAATTAGTGTCGAAATTAAGATATAAAAAACACAAATAAACGATGGGAATAAAAGTTTTTGCACCTGCAACCGTAGCTAATGTGGCTTGTGGCTTTGATGTTTTGGGCTTCGCTATCAACGATATTGGCGACGAAATTGTCGCTACGCGGTCTGATAAAAAAGGCTTGCGCATCACGCGCATCACGGGCGACAATAAAAAGCTGCCGCTCGAACCCGAAAAAAATACGGCCAGCGTAGCAGCCTTGGCGTTGCTTCGGCACATCGGCGAGGAAGGCATGGGCATCGAATTGGAGATACGCAAAAAACTGCCTATCGGAAGCGGTCTGGGGAGTTCGGCGGCGAGTGCCGTCGCAGGCGCGATGATAGTAAACGAACTCCTCTCCGACCCTTTGCCGAAGCGCGAATTATTGCCTTTTGCAG
Source organism: Saprospiraceae bacterium (assembly GCA_043778315.1). Lineage (GTDB taxonomy): Bacteria > Bacteroidota > Bacteroidia > Chitinophagales > Saprospiraceae > JBEEMU01. The sequence goes on from JAYWGJ010000222.1 coordinate 11,294, forward strand.
GCGCGGGCGAAGCGGTAGCAAGTGGTAGTTTGCATTTAGATAATGTCGCGCCGTCACTTTTGGGCGGTTTTATTTTTACTCGCGATAGCCTCACGGCTGACGTGCATCGCATTTATGCACCGCTTTTGTACGCAACGGTGATATATCCGCACGTTCAAGTGCTTACAAAAGATGCCCGAAATATATTGCGCAAAGACGTAAGTTTGCATGACGCGGTTACGCAAACTGCTAATTTAGGCGGCTTGATTATCGGTTTATATACGGGCGATATTGACCTTATCGGGCGCAGTTTGCAAGATGTATTGATAGAGCCGCAGCGCGCCGCGCTCATTCCGTATTTCTACGCGGTCAAAGAAGCGGCACTAAATAGTGGCGTTTTGGGTTGCAGTATTTCGGGCGCGGGTCCTTCTATCTTTGCGTTAAGCAAAAATTCGCATATAGCGGAAGCCGCAGGTCAAGCGATGCAAGCCGTATTCGCTAAAAATAAAATAGAAACAAAGGTTTATATTTCTACGATTAATAATGAAGGCGCGATTTTGTGTTAATATAAAATCAATATTTCTAATTGTTCCACGTGGAACAATTGAAAATATTGCAACGTCTTCTTTGAATTTATAAAAAAAACACCATGCAATTATATTCCACAAAAAATAAAAACTACAAGGTTTCGCTGCAAACTGCGGTGATGCAAGGGCTGCCGCCTGATAACGGTTTGTATATGCCCGAGCATATTGCGCCATTATCGGCTGATTTTTTCAAGCGATTGCCCGAAATGGATTTACCCGAAATTGGTTTTGAAATCTGTAAACACCTATTTGAAGGCTGTATTCCTGAGGCTGACCTCCGCGATATTGTGGCGAAAGCGATGACATTTCCCGCTACTATCGTTCCCGTTCAGCGCGATATATATTCGTTGGAGCTTTGGCACGGACCTTCGTTAGCGTTCAAGGATTTTGGTGCGCGTTTTATGGCGGCATTAATGTCGTATTTCAATAGAGGCAACGACCAAAAACTCACTATTTTAGTCGCTACTTCGGGCGATACAGGTGGCGCGGTAGCAAACGGTTTTTACCAAACCGAAGGCATCGAAGTGGTTATCCTCTACCCTTCGGGTAAAGTGAGTAATTTGCAAGAAAAACAACTCACTACACTTGGGCATAATATCCGCGCCTTAGAGGTGCAAGGCACTTTCGACGATTGTCAAGCCTTAGTCAAACAAGCATTTTTAGATGCCGAATTAAAAAAACACGCGAGGTTTAGCTCTGCTAATTCTATCAATATTGCGCGGTTGATACCGCAATCTTTCTACTATTTTGAAGCCTACAAGCAATTACAATTAGCGAATAAAACAAATAAAGATGTGGTTTTCGCTATCCCTTCGGGCAACTTCGGCAACCTTACCGCAGGGCTTTTTGCCAAGCGAATGGGCTTGCCGATACAGCGTTTTATAGCCGCTACGAACGATAACGACGTAGTACCGCAGTATTTGCAGACGGGAGAATACGCGCCGCGACCGTCGGTTGCGACGCTTTCTAATGCGATGGACGTAGGTGCGCCTTCAAATTTTGCGCGTATGCAAGACCTGTATGGTAGCGATTGGCAGTCGGTGCGCAACGATATAATCGGCTATACGTTGAGCGACCAAGCTACGAGCGAAGCGATAGTAGAAATGAATAGAGCGGGCTACCTCTTAGACCCGCATGGTGCGGTTGCTTTTTCGGCTTTGCGCCAATATCAAAAGAACAACGATTGTACGGGTGTGTTTTTAGAAACAGCGCACCCCGCTAAGTTTTTAGACGATGTAGAGCGTATTTTGGATAGTAAAATTGATATTCCTGCGCGGCTTGCAGCCTTGCAAAACAAAGAAAAAGTTGCTGTTTTGATGCCAAATAATTATCAAATGTTTAAGAGTTGGTTGCTAATCAATGTTTAAAAAGCATTGGGTTAATGTTCCACGTGGAACATTAACCCAATGCTCTTTATCTTTTTATTCAAAAGACAAATCTCCTTCCGAATTATTTTTAGTCAGCAGCAAACTTTTTTTATTTTTAGCTATAAATACGTTTATAATATTACTCTGACTTGGGTATATTTCGGTTAGTAGTGTATTTTTTATACTGATATTTTTGAACGGTGCAATATCGTCTATTTCAAAATAACACCACAGCGCGTCTATGCCTTCGTGTTCTTTACCCAAATAAGTTATATTTTGCGCGCCATTTGTTTTTATTTGCAGCGATTTTTGAACGTATTTGGCAATCCAATCCTCCGCTTGCGGCAACTCTTTTTGAGTGCCAATATTCGGATTTAGGTTATTGTATTGCAGCATGACAGCCTTATTCAAATCATCAGTATATATTTTTATTGCTATTTCCAAATGATTTTCTTTCGTATTATATTGAATGTCGGTAATAGTTAAATAAATCGGGTGGTCTTTTTTTTGCTCTTTTTCTGGATTTAAACTTGTTTCACTATCGTTAATATAACTACTACAAAGTAAAGCCGTGCTGATTAAAATTATTTTTAAATACATACATTTTAGATTTTAGATTGTTCCACGTGGAACAATTTTTATACACACAAAAGTAATCGAATAAATTGTATTTTTTGCTATTTTAAATTGATTTTATTTTAGTTAATTGTACTTATATCAAATAATCTTTCCTACCTTTATCCTACTATATATAGCTGAAATAAATTAGCCATGATTATTTATCTACACTCAAAAAATAGATTAAAAGCTACGCAAACGCTCCGTTTTAACTATTTTTTTTCGTTCCCGATAATCATCGCTAATTTAAAACATAGATTCAGATGAACGATTTTTTACTATATACGCAGTTGGGTTTACGACACATTACGGATATAAATGGGTATGACCATATTTTATTCATAGTTGCGTTTTCGGTAGCTTACGCTTATGCCGAATGGAGGAAATTATTGGTTTTAATAACGGCTTTCACACTCGGACATTCTTTAACATTAGCTTTATCGGTATTGAATATCGTTGCAATAAACGCTAATATCATTGAAACGCTAATACCTATCACTATACTTATCACTTGTTTGAGTAATATATTTACATCAAAATCAGCGAATAAAACGCAGTATGTAGTCGTTTTATTTTTTGGATTGATACACGGACTAGGCTTTTCTAATTATCTGAAAGCAATATTAGGACAATCGGGTGATATAATTTTACCTTTGTTTTCGTTTAATGTAGGTTTGGAATTAGGTCAAATCATCATCATCATCATCTTTTTTACGATTTACACTTTAATACAAAAGATGTTCCACGTGGAACATCTGCATTTAATGCGAGCAACTTCTACCGTTGTTGGTTGCGCAGCAATATATTTGGTACTCCAATCCTGCATACAATTATTTTCATAATTAATACAACAATGAAATTCAATCATTTTATAAACGCATTTGCGCTCTTTTTATTGAGCTGTACTACTCTATTTGCGCAGACTAATAATTATAAAACTGCGGAAGAAAAATTTAGACAACTCGACCAAGAGTTGCCCACGCCGAATAATTACCGCACAGCGAGCGGTGCGCCTGGACATCAGTATTGGCAACAGCGCGCCGATTACGATATTAAGGTGCGTCTTGACGACGAAAAACAACAGCTTTACGGTGAAGAAACGGTAACTTATTTCAATAATTCGCCCGACGCGCTCACCTACTTATGGGTGCAGTTAGATCAAAATTTTTCTGACCCGAACAGCGACCGCTATACTACTGCAACAGGTACAATCAGCGATAAAACAACGGTTACGCAGTTAAACAGCTTGTACCATACTTTTGATGGCGGTTTCAAGATTGATTATATTAAAGATAAAGCGGATAAAAATCTGCCTTATATTGTTAATAAAACAATGATGCGCATTGATTTACCCGAGCCTTTATTGAGCGGAAAATCGTTTGTTTTTAAAGCAAAATGGTGGTATAATATCAACGACCGCATGAAATTGGGCGGACGAAGCGGCTACGAATATTTCGAGGAAGATAAAAACTATCTTTATACGATAGCGCAATTTTATCCGCGTATGTGTAAATATAGCGACGTACAAGGTTGGCAACACAAGCAATATTTGGGTTCGGGCGAGTTTACATTGGATTTTGGCAATTTCAATTTGAGTATTACGGCTCCCGCCGACCATGTTATAGGTGCGAGCGGCGTGTTGCAAAACTTAGACCAAATACTCACGCCAGAGCAAAAACGGCGTTGGACGCAAGCGCAAACGAGTACCGAGCAACCCGTCGTTATCATCACACAAGCGGAAGCGACGGAAAACGAAAAAGGTAACGCAAAAACAACGCGCACTTGGAATTGGAAAGCGGATAACGTGCGTGACGTAGCTTTTGCGTCAAGCAGAAAATTTATTTGGGACGCAATGGCGGTCAAATTTGGGAATAGAACAACTATCGCGCAGTCGTTATATCCGAAAGAAGGTAATCCGCTTTGGGGTCGTTTTTCTACTCGTGCCGTTGCGCACACCTTAAAAACGTACTCAAAACATACTTTTGACTACCCTTATCCTTCGGCGTATTCTATCAATGCTAAGGATATTGGTATGGAATATCCGATGATTTGCTTTAATTACGGTCGTGCTGAAAAAGATGGCACTTATACCGAAGGCATGAAAAACGGCACTATCGGCGTGATTATACACGAAGTTGGGCATAATTTTTTCCCTATGATTGTGAACAGCGACGAGCGGCAATGGACGTGGATGGACGAGGGTTTGAACTCGTTTGTACAATATCTTACGGAGCGCGAATGGGACAAAAACTATCCGTCGCGGCGCGGACCCGCGTATTTAATCACCGATTATATGAAAAGTGATAAAAGTACGCAAACACCAATAATGACAAACTCGGAAAGTATTTTGCAGTTCGGACCAAACGGATATTTTAAGCCTGCTACCGCGTTGAATATTTTGCGCGAAACGGTCATGGGACGTGAGCTTTTTGACAAAGCATTTAAGGAATATTCGAATCGGTGGAAGTTTAAACACCCGTCGCCCGCTGATTTTTTTCGCACTATGGAAGATGCTTCGGGCGTTGATTTAGATTGGTTTTGGCGCGGTTGGTTTTATACCGTCGAGCCTTGCGATATTGCTTTGCAAGATGTGAAATGGTATAAAATAAATTCGATGAATCCCGAAACCGAAAAAGTGACGGATAAAACCGAAAAAACAGCTACCTCTTCGCGCTACATTCGCACGATACGCGAAGAAGCGGATAAAAATCTGACTTATGTACAACGCGATACTTCGCTACAAGATTTTTATGTTAAGAATAATCCGTTTGAGGTATCTAATTTGGATAAAAAAGAATACCAAGAATTTTTGAAAGGCTTGTCTGCCGACGAAAAAAAGATATTAGAAAAGGGCGATAATTACTACGAAATTACGTTTAAAAATGCAGGTGGCTTACCGATGCCCGTAATAGTTGAGTTTGAGTACGTTGATAATACAAAGGAGATGTTTCGTATTCCCGCCGAAATTTGGCGGTACAACGCCGATAAAGTATCTAAAATATTTCCTATGAGCAAAGAAATAAAACAGATTACCTTAGACCCGAATTTGGAAACTGCGGATATTGATACAAGCAATAATTATTATCCGCCAAAACCACAAGCGACTCGTTTTCAGCTATTTAAACAAAAACAAAATCCCGAAAACCCAATGCAGCGCGACAAGCGTAATAAAGAAATTAAGTAAAGAAATAAAATAAATATCACACCATTAAACATTCAAATATGCGATTTTTTATTTTATTCATAAGTATAAATTGGCTTTTTTGTGCTAATATTTTTGCACAAGTACCAAAGGGTTGGGTCGATATTACCGCCTTAGACCCGACTATTCAAACGGATATTAGGTATGCTACAACGAATAATTTTGTAGAGGCTAAAATGTACGATTGTGCGGCTTGCTACTTCCGACAAGAAGTAGCAGAGGCATTGGTGAAAGCGCATAAAGCCTTAAAAACCAAGGGTTACGGCGGATTGAAAATGTATGATTGCTACCGTCCTGCGGCGTATCAGCAACGGCTTTGGGACAAAAAACCTGACGCACGTTTTGTCACGCCGCCAAAAATGGGGTCTATGCACTCTCGCGGCGGCGCAGCAGACTTGACGGTTTTGGATAAAAATGGGGAGGAGTTGGATATGGGTACGCCTTTCGATTCGTTTAGCGAAAAATCGTATCAAACCTGTGCCGATTTACCAAAGCAAGTTTTAGCAAATCGTGCGCTCCTTCGCAACACCCTCGAGCAATATGGATTTAGACACATCAGAACGGAATGGTGGCATTTTTCGTTTGTCAAAGGCAAATTTAGTGTCGGCACTTGGATATGGAACTGTAAATAAACTGAACGGGTCAAGATGCGCAATATTTTGACCCGTTTTTTATTCAAAGACGAATTTTTATTTATAATATATTCATATATTTTCAATATAATAAAATATGAAAGAAAACATCGCTGCACACCCGAAGCCGTGGCATTTGCGTCCTTTTTTGAGGGTGCTATTTCCCCTTGTTTTGGGTATTGTGGCGGCTGAATATTTGTCTTTTTCTCTCATTTCGGGTAGCGTTGTAGCTGTGGGTTTAGTAGCTATTATATTATTTTTGAAATTCAAAAAAGGAGGAAATATCAATTACAGACCTTATTTCGCGCTGCCCGTTATGGTCGGCGTTTTTGCTTTTGGGTGGCTGCGGGCGAGCTTGTGTTCAGAGCTTACAGCTCCTGATTATGTGGGTACAAAATACGAGAATGATACGACTTATGTAGTCGGTTATGTAGCCGCTCCGCCTATACACGCGAATAAAATAAAGGTTCGGTTGCAATTGCAAGCTATTGGTAATCAGTCAGATAGCTTAAATAATACAAGCGGAATGGTGTTATGTTATTTGGATAGTAGCGCCGCTTCGTTGAAGCTAAAATATGGCGATTTATTGGTCGCGCAAACCAAATTACAAGCCTTATCTGCGCCGCTCAACCCGTTTCAAATCGATATGCGCATGGTTTTGCATTTCCAAAACTTGCATCATCGCGCCTTTATGAGAGACGGCACTTGGCAAAAAATAGGCGAAGCGCAAGGCAGTCAGATTATGCAAATTGCCTACACGATGCAGTCGTTTTGTGTGCAAACAATACAAAAATATATTCATTCGCCCGATGCGCAGTCGGTCGCCGCCGCGCTGATTATTGGCTACGTCGACGACATCAGCGACGAGGTAAAACAAGCCTATATCAACACAGGCGCAATGCACGTTTTGTCTGTTTCGGGGCTGCACGTTGGTTTATTATACGTTGCGCTCGATGCGGGTTTACGGCGCATTCGTAGCAAAAAACGTTGGTGGCAGATACTCCGCGCCGTGATAGAAATCGTATTTATTTGGGGATTTTCGTTGGTGACGGGCGCGTCGGCAGCGGTATTGCGTGCCGCCGCTATGCTGAGTATCGTTATAGTTGGTAAGGTTTTTAATAAAGAAACTGATACGTTTAATGTGCTGGCTGCCGCCGCATTTTTATTATTGGCGCACAATCCATCTTTGGCGTTTCAAATTGGCTTTCAACTCTCTTTTTTGGCAGTTGGAGGACTTCTATACTTCTATAAAGCTATTTACAGCCTATTTTTAATTGATTTTAGTGTTAAAAAACCTAAAAAAGGAGAAAAATATACTTTTTTCAATAAAAATGTACTTTTAGCAAAAGCAGAATGGCTCGCCGATTGGGTTTGGGGTGTTACGGCGGTCGGTATAGCGGCGCAAATCGCAACTTTACCGCTTAGTTTATACTATTTCCATCAGTTTCCGATGTATTTTTGGCTTTCGGGCTTAATAGTTATACCATTAGCAACGCTCGCTTTATGGCTCGGAATTATTTTATTTGCTACTGCCGTATTTCCGCCTCTGGCGCAAATTGTGGGTTGTGGTTTAGAGAAAATTGTTATTGCAATGAATTATTCGCTGCACGTTATCGAGCAATTTCCCTACGCGATACTACAAGACGTGCGGCTCACATCTTGGCAAATGTGGGTTTTTTACTTGATTATTATTGCGATTATCGCTGCCTTAGAAACGCGGATTTTTCGTTGGTTTTTATTGGCTGGTGGAGGCGTATTAGCTATTTTTGCGGCAAACGCAGTGCATTATTATCAACAAAATCAGCAATCAGTCCTTTGTGTGCATCATACTTATCGCGAAACGGTCATCGGGCAATATGATGCGGATACTGCTCATATTATTGCTTCTACTGACGACCCGCAAATGCTAAATTTTTTGGTTAAAAGTGCTGCTTTGGAATGGTCAGGTACGTCGCAATTGCAGCAAAATTATCTGATAGACACGTTCGCTACCCGCGTAGCATACTCAGAGCCGCCGTTTCATCAATTTCATAAGCGAAAATACGCGGTGCTGATTGGTAATCAAGTTGCCCGTGGAACATCGGCTGCGGCAAAACCTAAATTAGATTTTGTTTTGCTTTCGCAAAATCCAAAAATTGATTTGAAAGACATCCAAAATCTTTTTGATACTAAAATGATTGTTGCGGACGGCTCTTGCGCGCCGTGGAACGTAGATAGATGGCAGTTGCAGGCGAAAGAAATGCATCTCATATTCTGGGCTACCAAAACAAAAGGTGCATTCTATCTTATTGATAATCAATAAATTAAAGATTATTTTATTTCTTCGTAATCTGCAAACTCGGTGTCGTCACTTTTCGGCTGTTGCTTTTTTTGTTGCGGCAAACCGCCAAAAAAAGAAAAAGGGTCAGCGTTGCCACTTTGCATTTGCGCCTGCATTTCGCTTAGTTTTTTCTGAAAAACGGCTTGAAAAAGAATATAAGTGGCTACTAACGGAAATCCAATTAGCATTAGCGCGCAGTATAAAATACCTTTAATTGGGTTGCGCCAAAAAGTATCGCCTAAGGTTTTGACAAAACCCAGCACCGCTTTTTTATTGATAATTAATGCAGCTATAATCAGTACGGGAGCTAAATACATGCCTAAAATCCACAAATATCTGCCCAAATAAAGCAAAAATACTAGTAGGATTATGGGTGTTACCAAGCCGATAAGGAGGTGAATAGGGTTGATACGCAAGGTTTTCATTTTTATTATATGAATTTTCTCTTAGTGTTGTAAACTTATCGCTGTGAGGGGGAGGCTATCTTTACGAAAAAAATAAAATGGACAAAACCCTACTCTTTGCAATGCGATATAATTCGCTTAAATTGTTCTTCTGCGGACAAAATATTAATATTGATGTAAATTATTGATAAAACTATGCTGCAAAGATAAGAAAATTAGCGTTTATTTTGAAATAATATTCAAAATTTGGACTTCTGTCAATCATCTATGGTAGTCGTTGGTTTAGTGTAAGGGTTCTTGTCTTGACAATCTTTTATGCCGTCACCATCGCTATCGAGCATATAATCATCGGCATCAACAGGGCAGCCCAAAACTGAATACGGCTCTTTATCTCTTATACTTGGCACGCCGTCGTGGTCGCAGTCGCAATAGTTTTTCCGTATAGTTTGACATAAAAATGCTGATTTTTTTGTTTTCTTGCTGTAATATTTCTAATAAGCGTATCTTTACAAGCAGTTTTAAGGTACAAATCATATTTTCCTGTACATAAATGTGGCGATAAGGTACTTAGTATTGCATCTGAAAAAGCTGCTCTACCTGCTTTGTGCCACTTAGTCTCGAGCAGCGAATCGCAAGTCACTAAGTGGACTTGCAATAAAGTAGTATTAGCTTGCGCAAATGCGGTTTGAGTCCACAATAATATTGTGAATACAATAATTATTTTAAGATTGGTCATATTTTCAGTGTACTTATTTTGAAATAATATTGCAATTATCCTACAAAAGGTCTTATATTTGTATGCGAAAAAGTATTTTATTCACTTTATAATAAAAATGCAAAACGACGACGAACTGCGCAAAAAAATGATAGACATAGCCGATGAAATAGAATTGGGTATGACTATTTATGTCCATAAAACGAGCTTAGAATGGATTTCTTTGCCCGATATGGATAATTATTTTGAAATATATGAGGAAGACGATTGGGCTGACGACCGCGCTAAACTCGCGGCTGACCGCGTCAATTACGTCGAGATTCCGCGCGTATTGCCGCGTCGTATGTACCTCACTATGCAGCGTTTCAGCGATGAAATAGTCACCGATTTGGAGCTAAAAACACAGCTAAACGAGGCGTTGCAGGTGCAAGCTCCGTTTAGGTACTTCAAAAATGCAGTATATAATAGCGGCGCGAAGTACAAAAATGCTTGGCATCGCTTTCGCGGCGAATTATATTTTGAGTGGGTGCGCGAGCATTTTGGGCTGCTGCTTCATGTGTATCTACTCGATGTAATAGCCGAAGAAGAAGATTAAAAACTAATCCTCCGTTTTCAAAATACGTCCCGCCGCGCTGCCCGTATTAGCGCGAAGCGTATAAAAATAAATACCTTTCGGCAATGCCAAACCTCCTATATTGATGCTATTTGTACCTTCGCCTTGTAGCGCGAAGGTGCGCGTAAGCACGGTTTTACCCATCGCATCGGTCAAATTAAAATTGACTTCGCTTGCTTCCGTCAAAAAATAATTGAGGTTGATAGCCGAGCTAAACGGGTTAGGTGAAACGCTAACTACTATGGTTTCCATACGTCTGCGCTTGTCGCTTTCGCGGCTTTGCACGCCGTTGTTAGCTATGCAAGATTGCCAGTAAGGGTTAAAAGTGATGTATTTTGTAGCGTTATCCAAGCAAGCGCGATACTCCGCATCAGTCAGATTTGGTGTGCTAATGCACGGCAAAACCTCCGACGGCAAGTAGTAAATAGGGGCGTTAGTGAGGCTATCTTGTAGCCAATTGCACGACGAAATTACGCTCGATATGCTGCTCCGCGCAAATTGCGCGCGCCGTTTGCGTGGGTGAATTTGCTCGACCGTAGCTATCGGCTGCACCTGATTAGGCGCGGCCTGCTGTATATTGAGCGATGGTATATAGCGGTAATTTAATTTTATCGGCGCAGTTTGTCCGTTTTGCGGAATGACCTCGATGGTGATGCTATCATTGACGTACAGATTGACAGGCGGCGCGAGGTACCCTTGCCCGTTCGCACTCAAATTGCTTTGCATCGATATAATAGTGCCGTTGTGTTTGACCACCGTCGTCACGTCAGTTACGGTGTTGCCAAATGCCCAACGATAGCCGATTTGCTGTGAGCTGCAAGCGGAAAGGTACATAAATGCAGCAAAAGTAGGCGTTGTAGCAGGGTTGTTCGGGTCGTTTGTGCCGCCGTTGGTAGTTTTCACACCACCTATTTCTTGCCCTACAATATAGCCAACATTAGGTACGGTGATAGCGTCGGTGCGCGACGCGGCATCATTTTGCGCGCCAATATTTGCGATATTGGTACACCAAAATAAAAATAAAATTGCGCTCGCGAAGTAGGTTTTTGTTAGCATAAGAATGATTTTTTAGAACACGAAAAAAATGGAAGATGTACTTCTAATAGCTTACAAATATACACTAATATTGATTACAAAAGCAATTACTTTTTTTGCGAAAAATCCTACGAACAATTATTAATTATGTTTATATATAAATATTTGATTATCTACAAAATATAAATAAATATTTTGCAATATGATAATTAATGTGCTTCTAACCAGTTTTCGCCAAATCCCATGCCTACTTCTATTGGTACTTTCAGTCCCTCGATAGCGAAACGCATACCGTCCGAAACGATTTTTTCTACCGCTTCTTTTTCGTCATTATGCACATCAAAAATCAGTTCATCATGCACTTGCAGGAGCATTTTTGATTTCAGCTTTCGGCTGGTAAATTCGTTGTGAATTTTTATCATCGCTACCTTTATAAGGTCGGCAGCCGAGCCTTGTACGGGTGAGTTGATAGCGGTGCGCTCCGCGCCTGCGCGAGTCATGCCGCTCTGCGAATTGATGTCGCGGAGGGTGCGCCGCCGCCCGAGCATCGTCACCACATATCCGTTGTCGCGCGCCGCTTGTATATTGCTATCCATATAGCCTTTCAGCCCACTATACGTCTTGAAGTAGTTGTCTATCAACGATTTAGCTTCGTTTCTGCTGATGCTCAATTGCTGCGAAATATTGCTTGCGCCCGCACCATAGACTATCGCAAAATTGACCGTTTTGGCGTTGCGGCGTTGGTCACTCGTCACGTCGGCGAGCGGCACATCATATACTTTTGCGGCGGTCGCCTGATGAATATCTAAGCCTTGTTGAAACGCCTCGAGCATCGAGCTGTCGTTGCTCAGTTCGGCGATAAGCCGCAACTCTATTTGCGAATAATCGGCAGAAAGCAACGTGTAATCGGTCGAGTTACGCGCTACGAAGGCGCGCCGAATTTCGCGACCTTCGGGCGTGCGTATCGGTATGTTTTGCAGGTTCGGATTTTGGCTACTCAGCCGACCCGTTGCCGCTAACGCCTGATTGTACGACGTGTGTATTCTGCCCGTTCGCGGATTTATTTGCTTAGGCAAAGCATCGATATAAGTAGATTTTAGTTTTTGTAAACTCCTGTAATCCAATATCTTACGCGCTACTTCATGCTCGTAAGCGAGTTCGGATAGTTTTTCTTCGTCGGTACTGTAATGCCCTACTTTTGTTTTTTTACCTTTATATGGAATTTTCATTCTGTCAAATAAAATTTCGCCTACCTGTTTTGGCGAGTCAATATTGAACTCAAAACCACCCACGGCTGCGTATATTTCTTCGCGGTAGCGCAATATAATTTCAGTCAATTCATTGCTATAATTTTTCAAAAACGCATCATCTACCTTTATGCCTTCGTATTCCATCGCGGTAAGCACCGTAATTAAAGGTGCTTCGGTGCTTAAATACAGTGTTTCTAAGTCTAATTCTTGTATTTTTGGTAATAAATAATGAAAAAGTTGCAGCGTCACGTCCGCGTCTTCGGCGGCATAATCCACTATTTTTTCTATCGGAACATCGCGCATCGTGCCTTGCTTCACGCCACGCGCACCAATTAGTGTTTCTATCGAAACGGGCTGATATTTCAAGTACGTTTCTGACAAATAATTCATGTTATGTCGCAAATCAGGTTCTAAAAGGTAGTGCAAAATCATAGTATCCCAGAGCGTACCGCGCACTTCTACGCCGCACCATTTGAGCATCAACATATCGTATTTCAGGTTTTGACCTATTTTTGCTATGTTTTCGTCCTCAAAAATTGGTTTAAATTGATTAATTATCGCTTGCGCTAACGCGGCATCGGCAGGAATCGGGACATAATATGCCTCGTGCGGCTGCACCGCAAACGACATACCGACTAATTCCGCTTCGTTCGCATCGATGCCCGTCGTTTCGGTATCGAAGCAAATAATGGTATTTTTGGATAATAAATCAATTAAATTATTTAGCTCAATTTGTGACTGAGCTAAATGGTATTTATGTGCCGTATTTGTAATATTATTAGCGGCATGAATAGAGGTTTCTTGCGTGCCGCTATTGCTTTGCGCGTCGCCCGTACCGCCAAATAAATCAAATTGACCTGCAATTGCGGGTTTTATTTTAGCGGCAGCTTGCTTGCTTTCGGTAGGCTCAGGTGCGATGCCGTTGCGCTTGCGGCGGTAGTCATCAAACCGTTTTGCGAGACTTCGGAACTCTAAGTCTTGGCATATTTCGGTCAATCGGTCGTAATCAAAATCGCCTACTTCACAATCGTCAGCATTGAATTTTACGGGCAAATCGCAGTTAATAGTTGCCAATTCCTTGGATAAAATGGCTTGGTCGGCGTACATACGGATACTATCTTGTATTTTTCCTGCTTTCAGGTTATCTACATTCGCTATCAGGTTTTCTATACTGTCCCACTCTTCCAACAGTTTTTGAGCGGTTTTCGGACCGATGCCAGGAACGCCAGGAATATTGTCGACCGCGTCGCCTTGCAAGCCTAAACAATCGATAACTTGCTCGACCCGCTTGATGCCCCAAACCTCACATATTCGGGCTACGTCTAAGACTTCTACGTCGTTGCCGCTACGCGCAGGTTTCATCATTTTCACGTTTTTTGTGACTAATTGTCCGTAGTCTTTATCGGGCGTAAATAAAAACACCTCGAAGCCTTCCGCGTCCGCCTGACGGCTGATTGCGCCCGCTACGTCGTCCGCTTCGTAGCCTGGCAGCGCGAGTATCGGCAAGTTCATTGCTTGCACCAATTCTTTTATCCAAGGCGTTGCAAAAATAATATCTTCGGGCGTTTCGTCGCGGTTTGCCTTGTACGCGGTGTACATTTCGTTGCGAAATGTGCCGCCAGGCAGGTCGAAACAAACGGCAATATGCGTGGCTTTTTCTTTGATTATCAACTCCCAAAGGCTATTCATAAACCCCGTTATGGCAGATACATTTTGCCCCTTCGAGTTCAAGAGCGGACGTTGCGCGAAAGCGTAATGCGAACGAAATATAAGCGCGAACGCATCAAGGATAAATAATTTTTTATCAGACATATATAAAATTAGACTATATAAATTGCATTGTGAACAAAAAAAAGACCGCACCGCATAGCAACGGATTACGGTCTTTTTTTATTTTTTTAAAGATTATTTTAGGACGCGCTCCTTATTTTACTTGACTGTAAAAAAGCTGCGCAAAGCGTTTGCCTTGCTCGCGTGGCATTAGTAGGGCAATATTATTCATAATGCTCGTGCGCAATTCTTTCGCCATTTCGGGCGTGATAGTGTCGCGATTGCTGTCCATTTTCGTAAATAAATTACGATTTATTTGGAAAATTTGAGCGCGAACCTCTGCCGAAACAGGAAATTGAGCCACAATTGCAGCAGTACGCGCCTCAGCACGCTCGTCGGCAGTCACCTCAAATTTTTGATTTTTTGACGCATCAACGCCATAACTTGGTGCTTCTTTTGACATATCTAACACCATTTTATTTTGCGCCTTAGCCGCCAAAGCGATAGTTACAAACAAAAGACTAAATATAATTTTTTTCATACTCTTGATTTTTTATTAATGAATGAAATTTTTATTTTTTAATTAAAAAATGAATTTATTTTAATGGTTTTAACACTTTATAAACTACTATTTTATCTTTTTGCATAGCTACTAAGGCATTATTTTGCACTTTAACAGATATAGCAGCCGATATTGGCAGATAATACGCCGTTTCTATTGGCAAAGATACATCAAAGATATGTATTTTTTCATTATTATAATATACAATTTTATTTCCGAATACCTGAAACGGCTCTTTGAGCTTCAAATCAATCGTTTTTAGGAATTTACCAAAGTCATCAAAAATAAAAATACCTGCGTTTGGCACGTTCAAATAAACTCGGTCGTTTTCCTGCACCATAAAATTAGCAATCAAACCGTCGTTTGTGTAGTACGGAGTCCATTCTACGGCTAACGGAATTTCATCGCCGTTTCTGTTAATTTTAAAAATATTTTTATAAAAAATACTATTCACCCAAATATTTCCATCTGATGCTGTACACGCCGACGAAATCTCAAAACGCGAGTTTGTGAGGTTAAAATGCTGCTCTTCGGTCAGCGCACGGTCTAAAACTTCGCCAAAAGTCACCGACGGCATATACAATAACACTTTTTGTGGGTTACTTACGTCAAAAACATCGGTTGCGGTGAGGCTATGCTCGCTAAAACGGCAACATTCCACGCCTTCGCTGTTGTATTTCACCCATTCTTTGCCTATATAAGCATATATATTGCCTAATTTATCGGTTTCGATGCGCGAAGCGGTAGCAGCAATCGTAAAAAGTTGCTTTACGCGAAGCGTATCCGTCGTAGTAGTAATTTGCGCACTACTTTGCGCGCTGCTGCGCAATACCTGCGCACAACAAAAAAACAACACTATATAGTAACGAATAGAAACGTTCATTTTCTGAATTGAAGTACAATATTACAGCAAAAAATCAATATTCTACCGTTTTGCGCAAGCATAATTTTATGACAAAAATAAATGTGCCAATAAATATTATTTTGTAACAAAAAAAGCACGCTCCGTAAGACTTACGAAACGTACTTTTTTTATTTTACAATCAAAAAATTAAAATTCAATTAGGAATGAAGAGAAAATAAGGTACTGAATATTGTCACGCAGAATTTTGGGTCAAAACAAGGCAGATTTGAGGCGCAATGCCTTTGCATTGTAACGAAAATCTAACGCAGTTTTGGCGCAA
>JAYWGJ010000223.1:0-2336 GCA_043778315.1 Saprospiraceae bacterium
TGACCCGTGGTAAACATGGTGTAACAAGCGTCGTCGTCGAGGTAATCCATGTAATTGACATACATATTTTGCGTACCGCAACTCACTGGCGGCACACCGCTACTGCACTGAAAAGCAGCGTTATTCGATGTTGCGTCGTCTTGTTCTGGGGTATCGGCGATGCCGTCGTCGGCAGCGCAGCCACCTGTATTATTCACGTCCGCCCAAATATGCGGCAGACCGAAATAGTGACCTACCTCGTGCGTGAGGCTGCGTCCGCCGCCCGAAAAGCCGCTTACGCCCGCACCGCCTACCCAACGGTAGTCAATCACGATGCCATCAACTACGTTGCCGATAAGCCCTGGCGTAGGGATATACGAGTATCCGATGGTTCCGCCAAATTGATTGGTGCCTGGAATTGGCAAAATATAAATATTGAGGTAACGGGTTACGTCCCATTTTTGCGCGGGTTTGATGCGGGTTTCAGTGTCGTTATTATCGACAGGGTCGGTCAGATTAGCACGAGTGATGCCCGTAGTAGTTGCGCCTGCGGGGTCGGTCTTCGCCAAACAAAAGCGTATTTCTACATCTGCGGCAGCCGCTTTGAACACGTTGGGTGTACCCGAATTGAAGTTGCCGTTGAGTTTGCGAATGTCGCTATTGAGCAGCGCGAGTTGCGCGTTGATGCGCGCTAACGAAATATTACGTCCTGTGCCTACCGCTTCGCCGTTGTGTATAACGTGAAAAACGACGGGTATTTCAATCACGGCTTGCGGGGAGCGCGCCGCGCTGTTGTCTTGCATCGCCGCCATTTCTATGCCGCGTTGTAGCTGGCGGAGTTCGGCATCGTAGTTCGGGTTGATGCTACGCATATAATTGAGCGTTGCGTCTTGTCCGCATTGGTGGTGCGTTGAGTGTGGCGTTGCCGCCGACGGCGCAGTAGTTTTAGTGTTGATTGCGGCGCGGTTCGCGGCTGCTTTTTTGATGATAACACCGCTTTGTGGCGCGGCATCTGGGAAACGTGCGCTTTGCGCTTGCGCCACAACACTACCAATAAGTAGCAGCGCGCTGAGGTAAATAGTTTTCATTGATAAAATGGTTTTGGTAAAATTATATTGTGACATAAATAAGATAAGGGCAGTCAGAGTGATAAATATTTGGCAAATATACGATATTACAGACATTTTTTCGAAATAAAATATTTACATGGTTACAAACCCGTGCAACCGCAAAATATTGCGGTTCTACGCTCATTCCAACAATTTATATAACTCCACCACTTGCATCGCCTCCTTTACGTCGTGTGCACGGAGGATAGCCGCGCCTTGTTGCAGCGCGTACAAATGGAGCGCGGCAGTAGCGGGCAGGGCGATTTCGGGTGTTATTGCGAGGGTTTTATATATCATAGACTTGCGCGAAATACCCGTCAGTATCGGTAAACCTAATGTAGAAAAATCGGCTTGATGCTTTAATAATTCAAAATTATGCACGGCGGTTTTGCCAAAGCCGTAGCCCATATCTATGATGATGTCTTTGATACCGCTTTCGCGCAATAAAGGTACAGTTTGTATAAAGTAATCCATCACAGATAGCAATACGTCGTCATATTGCGGATTGTTTTGCATCGTTTGCGGGTCGGCAATACTGTGCATCAATATATACGGGACGTTGAGCGCGCCGACGGTACGCCACAAATCGGCATCAAAACGTCCGCCGCTCACATCGTTCACGACGGTTGCGCCTTCTTGTACCGCCGCGTGCGCTACCTCTGCGCGGAAAGTATCGATAGATATAATAGCGGCATCAAACCTTTTTTTAATAGCAACAATAGCAGGAAGCACGCGGTCAAGCTCTTCGGCTTTGCTGACCGTACTCGCGTTTGGGCGCGTAGATACGCCGCCGATGTCAAGTATCGTCGCGCCATTTTGCAGCATAGTTTCGGCTTGTCGCAACGCCGCATCAACACCCGAATATCGACTGCCACTATAAAAGGAGTCGGGCGTAAGGTTAAGAATGCCCATCACAATAGGAGTAGAACTATATAGATACGTTCCGTTGCAGTTGAGAGAAATCATAGCAGTAGTCTGTACGGAAAAATCCTTACAGGAGATAAATAGTAAAAAATAAATATATAAGAAACGCGTCCAAAATAAGGTACTGTATGCCCACTTGCCTTTTGAGCCAAAACCGCGTTAGATTTGCTTCGCCAGTTCGCTTCGCGTGGGTTCATTACAATGCACGGCAGCACTTCGTGCGTTCACTTCGCATAAGCGATTTAGTATCGCTTTTGCTTGTTCAGCCTCCAATCTGCCTTGTTTTGACTCAGCACGAGCAACGCGAACTGGCGAAGCAGATTC
>JAYWGJ010000224.1:0-6283 GCA_043778315.1 Saprospiraceae bacterium
GGCATCCAAAAAAATAAAACAACGGCAGGTATTTTTAAGCTAAAAATAAAAATTACAAACAAAACCACCAACGCAATAGTGCCTACTAATGCCACCACCATCAGCTTGCGCCGCCGCTCCAAGCGCAGCAGTTCGGGATAAATAACTTGGTTGTAGTAGATTCTGAAATTCAAAATGATGTGTTTTTTTTAAATTTGATTCCACAAAATTAGACTAAAAATACTTTCTTTGATGATACTTTGCAATATTTTTATTCGTTTTATCGTTCTGAAAAAGCAAATAAAGGCAGTTGTACCAATCAAAAACTACTCTTTTTTTAGACAAATTTTAATATTTATGATTATAATAAATTGAAATACAAGATTTTATAATTTTGTTACGAATAAAAAAACAGACAATACCATAAAAATAAGTATTTGCACATTAAAATCTTATTTTTAATTTTGTGTTATAATTTTATTCAGATGTTAAATATTTTTAAATGAGTTTTGGTAAAAAACGCGACATTTTCAAAATAAAATTATATTTGCTTTGACATATTTTATTATACAAAAATAGAAATTTTATTCTTTTATCGCAGCGAAAACAAAATAAAAATTTAATATTTATAACTATATAAAATAATTGATTTATATATATTACCTTTAACAGTCAAAATAGCAGCTAAAAAGCTATCTTTGCCTGTGAACAAGTGGCAAATTTACCATTCCCAATTTAACCATAATGAAATTTTTTACTGAAATCAGCATTAAAAATTATTGCTTCAATATAATTATGAAACCAAACCTTTACTCCAATTTTTTTGCTAAAACTTTTACGCTCCTTGCGTTCGTTGTAGGCAGCTTTACGTCGGCACACGCCACGCACTCGGTCGGTGCTGATATTTTTTACGAATGGATATCGGGCAACACTTATCGGATTAAGCTCGTTTTTTACCGCGACTGCGACCCGAACGCGGTTGCCGCGCCGAGTCCTGCGGTCGTTCAAATCTCCAACTGCAGCTCACCTACCGTGAACCTCACATTGCCGCAAGACGGTCCGCCCGTAGCTATCAATCCGTATTGTGCAGGTGCAGGTGCAACGACCTGCGCAGGTGGCTCGCGCCCAGGCATCGAAAAATACACTTATAGTGCAGTTTACACTTTTCCGTCGGCATGCGCGAATTGGAAGATTTCGTTTTCGCACTGCTGCCGCAATAATTCTATTCAGGATATTAACAATCCAGGTAGCCAAAATATTTATATAGAGGCAATCCTTAATAACCTCAATTTCCCCTCCAATAATTCGCCTACCTTTTCTACCGACCCTGTACCTTATGTATGTGGTGGTTTTTTGTTCAATTACAATCACGGCGCGTTGGAAGTCGACGGCGACTCGCTGGTGTACCAACTCATCACGCCGCTCACCGCTACGGCGGCTACGGTGGCGTGGACTGCGCCTTACGACGCTACGCACCCTGTACCTACCGTAGGTAACGCGGGTGTAAATTTTAATACCTCTACGGGGCAGATGACGTTTACTGCCTCTAACGTCAATTTTATTGGCGTGACGGCGGTGCGTATTTTGGAGTATCGAAACGGTATTTTGGTCGGTTCGGTTATCCGCGATATGCAAATGGTGATACAATCGGGTTGTACCAATCAAACGCCTGTTATTGCGCAGCCGAGTTCGCTTTCGGGCGGCACGTTCAACGCGGCTACCAATAGCATTCGAGTATGCCCAGGCAGTACGCTGAATTTTAGTTTGGTGGTCACAGATGCTAATATCCCCGATATTATTACCTTAACGAACACCAATTTCCCAGGCGCAACCATCAATATCACAGGTGCGGGTAATCCCAAAACGCTCAATTTTTCTTGGACACCAACGAGTAGTAACGTAGGCTCGCGCCCGTTCAACGTAACTGCCGAAGACAACGGTTGTCCCGTTATCGGTACGAGTAATTATGGTTTAAATATCATCGTACCAGGCTTGAAAGCCACTATCGATAAGCATGTGGTATGTCCGCAAAGCAGCCTCACGGTACAGCTCGGCGCGAGTATTTCGGGCGTTTCGGGCGGTACGTTTTCGTGGACGGCAGTCCCTGCGGCTGTATTCTCTAACCCTAATATCGCTAATCCTACGGCAACCGTCACCCAACCCACCGTTTTTACCGTGAATTATAACGGTGGCGGCGCAGGTGCGTGTGCCACGAGCGATACCGTAATGGTGGTAGATTACGCCCGTCTGGTGGTGTCACCTACTACCGCTACGCGCTGCCAAGGCACAAACCCTATTCAGCTCAACGCAGACTATATATATACGGCTACGCCGCCTTCATGGACTCCTGCTTGCGGTACTTATACAGGCAACTCGTGCAACGGCGCGCCGCGCCTCGCGGTGGCAGGTACAGGTGGAGCCGTATCCGCCAATGCAAATGATAGCGGTTCACCGTATCAAGGTGTAGGTCCTGGCAACGCTAGCGCGCAGTTTTTATACACACAAGCAGAACTACTTGCAGGCGGCGTGCAGCCGGGTTTATTAAATAGTTTGGCTTTTTTCATTACTACCAAACGAAGTACAGGTCCGTACAACAATCTTGTTATCCAAATAACTTGTGCTAATCAAACTACCCTGACCGCCAAGTTCACAGGTGCAATGACGACCGTTTATACTGGTAGCCCGAGTACTACTACAGGTTGGAACACCTATAATTTTAGTACGCCTTACCAATGGGACGGACTAACAGGTCTTATCATTCAAGTGTGTTATGATGATGGTACTACGATTTTTGGTGCGGGTCCAAACGACAGCGTACAAGGTACGGCTATCGCAGGACGTACTGTATCTGATAATAATGGGCTTGTTAATATTGGTTGTAACCTAACCGCAGGTACATTCAATACCACTAACTTTCGCCCTAATATGCGCTTCAATGAATGTATCCCAACCACACCAAACATCACTTATGCTTGGTCTCCCGGTACCAACCTCAGTGCTACCAATATTTCTAACCCGACCAGCGCGTACAATACCGTCGCGCCAAATATAACCTATACTGTTACCGCTACCGACGGGCGTTGCTCGATGACAGGTACGGTAGTAATGAACGTTATCAATTGTAATACCACTTGTGCTATCACGGCGCAAATACAGCCCGTCACCGACCAGCTCACTTGTATTCGTACTAGCGTTATTTTAGATGCCAGAGCTTCTTCGCCTATCGTAACTACGCCTGCTGCGCAAGCGACTACTTATGCTTGGGCAGGTCCAGGTATTTCTTCGGGCGGTACTACCGCAACGCCGACCGTCACCGCAGCAGGTACTTATACCGTCACCGTCACCAATAGAACCTCCGCAGGCACTACTTGTACCAGTACCGCTACGGCGGTTGTTGTGGCTAATAATACAATAACAACACCCGTTTTGCCTACGCCTGCACCTTTAACGTGTAATTCGAGTACGAGTACTATCGATGGCACGTCTTCGCCAACAGGCGCGGGTATTACTTACCAATGGACGGCAGGTGGCGCAGCTACGGCTGCCAATATCGTTTCGGGCGGCACTTCGCTCGCGCCCACCGTGAACGCAGTAGGTACATACACTATTTCTATTACTAATAGTAATAATGGCTGTACGACTACCGCCAGCACTGCCGTAACTCCGAATTTTACACCACCGACCATTAACATCGCACAACCAAAAGCCTTGAATTGCGCACAACGCCAAGATACCATAGTTGCTTTGGGCAACGGGCAAGACTTCGTTTGGAGCGCAGGCGCGGGCGGGGTTATCATCAAAAACGGTGCTACCAATCAGCCTATTGTCAGAATAGCTGCGCCTGCTGTTTCGGCTACTTTTACCGTCACCGTAACAGGAAGTAACGGCTGTACTGCTACGCAATCTACCACTATTGCCAAAGATACGGTCGCGCCGAGCGCGAGCGCAGGACTTCAAAAAACAATCAATTGCGTGCCGAATATACCAAGTATCGGTGGCGCACCAACCACTTCTGCCGCAGGCTCGTCCTATTTATGGACTTCCAATGTAGTAGGCGGAACGAATGGCTTTACGGCTGTCGCCCAAACCACCGTCGCCAATCCGACCGTAAACGCACTCGGTATATATACGGTGCAAGTAACGGCGGCTAACGCTTGTACGGCTACCGCTTCGGTGAACGTCGTTCCCGATACCATCAAACCGAGCGCGAGCATCGCTGCGCCATTACAGATTAACTGTACCAATCCTACTCGAACCATTACCGCATCTTCTGCTACCGCAGGCGTGAACTACGTTTGGGGCAACGCCGCAGGCGGTACTACGGGTATCACCGCAGGCGGAAGTACGGCTACTGTTACCGTAAACGCCGCAGGCACTTATAACGTCACCGTAACAGGTACGAACGGCTGTACCAAAACCGCGTCGGTCGTTATGCAGTCGAGTACCACATTGCCAATAGTGAGTAATTTACCTACGCTCATTATTAATTGTAATAATCAAGCCACGGGTGTAAATCTTGGTGCTACGCCTATCAGCAGCAACGCTGCCACCGCTACTTGCGTATGGTCGGGTAGTTTGGTGGGCTGTACGCCCAATGTGAACCCGTCGGCAAATACCACTTATACCATTACTATCACCGACCCGAACAATACTTGTACCGCTTCCGCGACTCAACAAGTGCAGTTGCAAACTACGCCACCAACCGTAGCCGCATTACCTAATCTTATTATTAATTGTAATAATCAAGCTACGGGTGTAAACCTTGGCGCTACGCCTATCAGTACCGATGTAGCCGCAGCTACTTGCGCGTGGTCAGGTGCTTTGGTTGGCTGTACGCCCAATGTCGTTCCATCTACTAATACGACTTATACAATTACCGTGACCGACCCTGCCAATGGTTGCAAATCTATCGCAACCCAACAAGTACAAACTAATTTTGTGAAACCAAATGCGAATGCAGGTTTACCACAAACAATTACTTGTACTAATGCTACCGCAGCTATCGGTCAAAACAGCAGTACCGCAGGCGTTAGTTACTCTTGGGTGTCTTCGCTCGGCGGCACTACGGGTATCAGTACTGCGCCTGCTACCGTCGCATCGGTTACCGTAACTCAACCTGCTACCTACACCGTTTCGGTCACCGACCCGTCCAACGGTTGCTTTACCACTTCGGCGGTCGTAGTAAGTATAGATACTATTCGCCCTTCGGCTAATGCAGGATTGGCGAAAGTCTTAAACTGTACTAATAGTGCAACCGCTACCATCGGCGGCGCGCCGACCACCAGTACCGTCGGCGGTATCATCGCTTGGAGCGGCACGGTAAGCAATTCCAGCGCACCAAATCCGACCGTTACTGCGCCAGCTACTTATACAGTGAGCGTTACAGGAACGAACGGTTGCCAGCGCACCTCGTCGGTTATGGTCACCTTAGATACAGGTTCGCCTAATGCGCGTGCAGGAAACGATACCATATTGACTTGCCTTGTTACGAGCGCGCTCGTTGGCAAACCAAGCACTACTGTACCAACCGCTACCGCGCCACTCGCAGTTACTTATGCGTGGGGAACACAAGGCGGCGGCACGGCGGGTATCGTCGGCGCAACCAACGCTTTTAATGTTACTATTAATGCGATAGGAACGTATTGCGTCACCGTTACCAATCCTAATAATGGTTGTACCAATAGCGATTGCGTTACCGTAACGAATAGTACCAGTGTACCTGTCATCACACCGTTATCTGCACCTGCTACCCTTACCTGCACGGTACAGACGACGGTTCTCGGACCTGCCACACCAGCAGGCATGAACTACAATTGGGGCAACGCAGCAGGCGGAACTACGGGCATCAGTACGTCGCCCGCTACCGTCGCGCAAGTAACCGTAACACGCGGAGGCACTTATAATGTCACCGTTACCGACCCTGTTAATGGTTGTTTTGCAACGGCATCAGTTACGGCTACCGCCGATACGACCAAACCAAATGCAAATGCAGGTCCACCAAAAATAATTATTTGTAACCCGCCCACCGTTACCGTAGGCATACCGAGTAGCACCGCAGGCGCAAGCTATGCTTGGGGCGGCGCGAACACTAACGCTACATTTACAACAAGCGCGACGGGTACATTTACCGTTACCGTCACACACCCAACTACGGGCTGTACTGCTATTTCTTCTGTTGTGGTTACGCGAGATACGATTAGTCCGAACGCGAATGCAGGTTTAGCCGCTACCGTTAATTGTACTAATAATAATGTCAATATTGGCGTATTAAGTACTACCGCAGGCGTAAATTATTTGTGGAATG
>JAYWGJ010000225.1:0-27086 GCA_043778315.1 Saprospiraceae bacterium
CGCCTCCAAACGACCTCCTTTATTGGCAGCAAAAAGGAAATTGATGCGGTCTATACCCGTTGCACTTAGCTCCGCGAGTTCGGTTATCTGCACATTAAATACCGCGTAAGGCATCGATAACGGGCGCAACATTGCGTGTACTTTCTCCTCAAAATCAGGAATTTGCGCCTTGCGGCGCGTAGATAATTCGGCGGCTTTGCTGCGTAGGTCGGCGGCTTGCAGCTCCAACCCTTTTTGCAATTGCTCGATAGTTCCCGATAGGTCGGCGAAGCCGTCGGTTTTCTGTGCGAGTTCGTTGCGCAAAGCAATTAATTCTGCAACCTCGGTGAGTTGATGCTTTTTTTGCAATTTATACAACACATTCAAGCGGTCTTGAAGCTCCATAATGCGCTCGGGGTCAAACTCGGTATCTTCTATGATTCCGCCCAAATCGCTGCCTAATTCCTGCAAATCAATCCGCGCCGCTTCCAGGCGTTCGTAAATTTCGGGCAACGCTTTATGGTACTGTTTCACCGCCGCGACGTGCTGCGCTACGCTCCGCAAACCGCCCACAATCGCTTGTTCGTTTTCGGTCAGTGCGTCGTGTGCGGCTGCTAAATTTTGCTTGATATTTTCGGCATTCGATAGCGTTTTTAGCTCTGCTTCCAATTCCTCTTGCTCGCCGATTTGCAGATTTGCCTCAGTGAGTTCGTTGAGTTGAAACAACATAAACTCCATTTCTTTCGCACCGCTTTTGCTTTGCGCAATGAGCGCGTCGAGTTTTCGGCGGTCGGCGGCGAAGCGTTTATACGCCGTTTCATACACAGGCAGCAGCGCGTGATTGCCCGCGAGCGCGTCAATCATGCGCAACTGAAACGACACATTATGTATATCGAGACTATCAAATTGCTGATGCAAATCGATGAGCGCGCCCGTTAGTTGCTTCACTACGCCGAGTTGCGCGGGCGTGTCATTGATAAACGCACGGCTTTTGCCCGTCGTATTTATTTCGCGACGGATAACGAGTTCGGGTTCGTAATCCAATTCGTTATCATCAAAAAATGTCTTTAAATCATAGTTTTTTATATCAAAAAACGCTTCTACTACGCATTTTTCGTCCAAATTGTACAAAACCTTAGTGTCGGCGCGTTCGCCCATGATGAGGTTGAGCGCGCCTAAAAGTATAGATTTGCCCGCGCCCGTTTCGCCCGTGATGATGGTCAAATTATTAGAAAAATCAATATTTACTTTTTCTATAATCGCATAATTGCGAATATGTAATCGTGTGAGCATGATTTACTTTTTGATGGATTTACTTTATTTTATTGACTAAAACACAAAATTACAGTATTTTTTAAAATTCAAAACAATTTGTTTAATTTTTATTTAAAATACTTTTCGGCGCGGCTATTTTCGATGCTATTTTATTGTAAAATAAAAGCCTTTTGTAGCTGATATAAACGCGAAAATCACACCAAAGCGAAATAAATTGTAGCTATTCATATTTTTTAATTAATTTTGAGGATTAATTTTATAATTGTAACTTAAACTTAATTCATAAAAATGAAAAAATTATTTACTGCATTATTGGCGATAAGCATCGCTACCGTCGCTCTCGCGCAAAACTATCCTATCGGTCACGTCACCAAAGACTACATCGACGGTGCGCGCAGCAACCGAACTATACAAACGGAGGTTTATTTTCCTGCTACCGCAGCAGGCGACAGCTCGGCGACGGTGCAGTGCGTAGCGGGTCAGTTCCCGACTTTGGTGTTCGGTCACGGCTTCGTGATGGCGTGGGACAGATACGATTATCTATGGAAATACTTTGTGGCAAAAGGCTATGTATGTGTATTTCCGCGCACGGAGGGCAACGCCTTATCTACAAGTCACCCGAATTTCGGTGCGGATTTGCGCTACCTCGCCGACCTTTTTGGTACAAAATTAAACACTCGTCCAGGTTTGTTTACAGGTCGTTTGACGACAAAAGTAGCTATGATGGGTCACTCGATGGGCGGCGGCTCCACCTTTTTGGGGGCTAAAAATAATACGCAAATAGCCACAACTGTCACTTTTGCAGCAGCACAAACTAACCCGACCTCTACGGGCGCAGCTAAAAATGTGAACGTTCCGACCTTAATTATCGCAGGCGGGGCAGATTGCGTATCGCCACCAGCTACCAACCAAAAATTAATGTACGACTCTACTGCTGCACCTATAAAATGGTATTTGGAGTTGAAACAAGGTACGCATTGCAATTTTGCGAGTCAGGGTTCGGTCTGCGAATTTGGTCAGATGGGGACTTGCGGCACACTGCCGCGCACGACGCAAAATACACGCGTAGTAAACCTCATCGCGCCTTGGCTCAACTACTATTTGAAAGGTACTTGTGGCGAATGGCAACGATTTAAAGACAGCGTGAGCGCGAATGTAGCGAACACCAATATCACTAAAACATCGCAGGGCGAACCAACAATTCCGACCGTTTCGGTGGCAGGAAGTGGCAGTACGCTTACCGCAACGGGCGCGAACATCAGCACTTATGCGTGGAGCAACGCCGCGACGACGGCAAGTACGACGGTCGCGGGTAGCGGAACGTACACCGTGACGGTCACGAATACGGCTACGGGCTGCACGGCGAGTGCTGCGTATATTTTTGTAGGCGCGTACAATAAGCAGGTTTTTAGCAATATCGAGTTGTTCCCGAACCCGTCGCATAGCGCGCCTACGCTCCAAATCGCAACGCCACAAGAAACTGATTTACAGTTGATTATGACGAGTATCGATGGTAAAATATTGTACCAAAATAATTATACCAAACAAAGCAGTATTTCTTTGGTTTTGCCAACCGACGCGCTGCCCGAAGGCGTTTATTTCATCAACGTACAAACCGACGCAGGCAAATGGACGGGACGTTGGGTGAAAGTGGCGCAATAAAATAACCATATAACACCTATTATTTATGCAAAGAATAGCTGTATTTCCAGGGTCGTTTGACCCGATTACACGCGGACACGCCGATTTGATACGGCGCGCCGTGCCGCTTTTTGATAAAATTATTATCGCTATTGGGCAAAACAGCCAAAAAAAATTCCTTTTTTCGCTCGAGCAACGGCTCGCGTGGCTACGCGAGTGTTTTGCCGATGAGCCGAAAATAGCGGTTGATGCCTTCGAGGGTTTGACGGCGCATTATTGCGCTACCGTCGAGGCGCGCTACTTGGTGCGCGGCTTGCGCAACGCCTCCGATTTTGACTACGAAAAAACAATTTCGCAACTCAATAATATAGTGGGCGGCGGCTTAGAAACGGTTTTTTTGATTTCAGAGCCGCAGTATTCGCATATTAGCAGTACGATTGTTCGCGAACTGATTAAGGGCGGCGGCGACGTGCGCCCGTTCGTTCCCGAAGAGGTCGTCATAAAATTATAAGCAAGAAGTTAAAAAAAGCGCAATTATCCAATCGGATAGTTGCGCTTTTTTATTTCTAAGAATCGAAGAAAAAATATTTTTGTAATTAAAAAACTTATTCTACCTTTGTGTTTAGAAATAGTCTAAATAATTTAAAACATACCTGTAAAAAACAAAATGGATATTTTTAGTTTTATCAAACCGTTTCTGATTACGCTGCGCGAAGGCTTCGAGGCGGCGTTAATCATTGGCATATTATATACTTATATTGCCAAAAAGCAAGAAAATAGTACCGAAAACGACGGCAGTTTGCGCATGATTTGGGCAGGCGTAGGAGTTGCGGCTGTACTGAGCGTGATTTTTGGCGTAGTTTTGGCAGTAGTGCAAGCGAGTATTCCTGAAGAATACGGCGAACTGATGGAAGGAATGCTGATGTTCTTATCCGCCATTTTGTTATTTTATATGATATTTTGGCTCAATCATTCGGCGTTGAGCCGCGAGCTGAAATCGGCAGTCGATACGGCGGCTACGCCCGTTATGGGTGTGTTTTTGGTGTCGTTTACCTCCGTATTGCGCGAAGGCGTAGAAACAACGCTGTTTTTACATTCGGCGCAAGACAAAACCATACTTTCGTGGTTGGGCGTGATTTTCGGCTTGGCGGCAGCGGCAGGTATCGGCTACCTGATATTTGCGCGTGGCAGCAAAATGCCAATGAAACAGTTGTTTTCGTGGACTTCTATTCTGCTTGTTATTTTCGCGGCGTTTATGGTTTTTGTTGGCTGTAAAGCAACGGGCAAATTCTTTTTTGGCGACGAAATACCAATGTGGCTTAATGTGGTGCGTAGTATTTTGGGCGTTGTGGTGCTTGGTTTTGGCTACAATTTATGGCGTAAACAGCAGTAATTACTATAGAGTTAGCATTAATTATAAAAAACATCACAGCTACTTGCGATAAGTAGTTGTGATGTTTTTAGTTTTTTGTACTTTTGAGAGTACTTTGGCTTTCGCCTAATAAGAAATTAATAGTTCAATAAAAATTATGGAAGTTATCATTATTGTCATCATCATCTTGATACAAATATACAGTTTTATCCGCACGCGATTGAGTATAAAACGGTTGGAGCAGAGTTTTCCGAGCGGCGAAGGCTATCAATCGTTGCGGTGCAGCGTTGCCGATGAGGTGCTGCTCGGCGGACAAGTAGATGCCGTTTTGAACGATGTGCAGGCAGGACGTATGCCCGAAACGCATTTTATGTTGGCACAAACGCCCGTGTCGCTTATTCGCGCAAATGCGGCTCGTGATACGATGTTCGGTACGCTGACGTATAATATTAATAAATATATATTGCGTTGCCGCTCCGTCGCGCCCGATTTCGAAACCGTAGAGCATATTGTGGAGCGCGAATACCAACAACTGAAAAGCGATATAGAAGAAACGATGACCGTTCCGTTGTACCTCGGTTTGCTCGGGACGCTCGCGGGCATCGTGATTGGCTTGTGGAAAATAGACCTCAAAGGCGACTTATCTAACATAGAAACGCTGCTTTCGGGCGTAAAATGGGCGATGATTGCGAGCGCAATGGGTTTATTATTGACGACGCTCAACTCCTCGTGGTTTTATCGTCGCGCCGCGCAAGTCACCGCAACGAACAAAAATCGGTTTTATACATTCCTACAAACCGAATTGTTGCCTGCCGCTACGGAAACCGACCTCGCGGCGGTCGTTTTAAATATGCAAAAAAATTTGGACTTATTTAATACCCGTTTTAAAGATAATATCGTTGGTTTTGACCAATCTATGTCCTCCGTTTTTGAGAATACAAAAGTGCAGCGCGACTTCCTCAAACGCTTGGAAGAAGTGGATTACCAGAAAATTGTACAAGGCAATATCGAGGTATTTAGTAAGATGCAAGGCGCGGTCGACCAGTTCGATAAATTCGCCAATTATATGACTTCGCTTAACGCTAATCTCCAAATTGCCAATTCCCTTTCGGGCAAAATGGACGCGCTTGCTACTCGCGCCGACGAAGCAGGACTAAGTTTTGGCAAAGTAGCCAGTGAAATTGATGCGCGGCTCAATACTTCCAACGAATTACTTTTATTTCTAAAATCGCATTTCTCGGAACTCGACGAGCGTAAATCTATTGTCGCGAAAGCGATAATTCAATTTGACGACTTCTTGAATAAATCGTTTCAGCAACTCGAGCAAACGACCATCGAGCGCAGCGTCGCCATCAAAGACAATGCCTTAAAACAAGAAAATTTGATGATTGATGCGCTCCGCGCTAATCGCGGACAGTTCGCGCAGTTGGAAAATCTGCAACCGATAAAAGAACAAATGAATTTGCTGTTTCAGCAAACGGTCGCGCTTCGTACTTCGCTCGAGAGTGTAGATGAACTACTCAAAACCACCAATTTGACGCTACAAAACGCGACGAATGAAGGCAACCCGAATAATATTTTTGTAAAAATAAAAAGACTTTTCGGTAAATAATATTTAATGGGTTTATCCGAATTTACATTTTTTTTACGATTTTTATGATAAAAAAACCTAATTTTGCTTTTCTGCTGTCTTTCGCAGTTTTTTAATTTTATAATACTGAATTTCCTTTGGCACGACCTAAAAAAAACGACCGACCCGAACCAATCAACACCGATGCGGACACCGCTTCGTCGGTGCTTTTTGACGTTGCACCTACGCCAAAAGAGCAGCCTGGCAGAGAAACGCCCTTGATGCAGCAGTATTATCAGATGAAAGCGAAGCACCCCGACGCGATAATGTTGTTTCGAGTAGGTGATTTTTACGAAACTTTTGGTGAGGACGCGGTCAAGGCGGCGCGTGCGCTCGGCATCACGCTGACGAGCCGAAATAACGGCGGCAGCGACATCGAACTCGCGGGTTTTCCGTACCATTCCTTGGAGGTTTACCTGCCGCGCTTAGTGCGGTCGGGCTACCGCGTCGCGATATGCGAGCAGTTGGAAAAGCCGTCGCCGCTCAAAAAAATCGTTCGGCGCGGCATCACCGAACTCATCACGCCTGGCGTAGCTACGTCGGATAATTTGTTGGATTACGAAAAAAATAATTTTTTAGCCGCTTTGCATTTTGCCGAAAAAGGACAATTTGGCATTTCGCTACTCGACCTCAGCACAGGCGAATTTATGGTCAGCGAAGGCGATGCGGCGTATATTGATAAATTGCTACAAAGTTTTACACCGTCGGAAGTCGTTTTTGCGAAGCGCAACGAGCGCGAGTTTTCGCGGCTTTTTGGCGATAGTTTTTATACTTACACCTTAGAAGACTGGGTTTTCATGCCCGATTTCACGTCCGACAAATTGAAAAAACATTTTGAGGTCGTGAATATGAAAGGTTTTGGCGTGCAAGAAATGACCTTCGCGCAAGTCGCCGCAGGCGCAACTTTGCACTACGTCGCGACGACCGAAAACACTAATTTACAGCACATTACGAGTATCGCGCGGCTGCTGCCCGACCGCTATGTGTGGCTCGACCGCTTCACTATTCGCAACCTCGAGTTGCTGCACGCAACGAGCGATAACGGCACGGCACTGATTCAGATTTTGGACAAAACGATAACGCCGATGGGTGCGCGGCTGCTCAAAAAATGGGTGGTTTTGCCACTAAAAGTGCAAAACGAAATAGAGGCGCGGTTAGAAGTCGTCGATTTTTTATTGTGTAAGGAAGAAACGACGGCGGAAGTGAACGCGAAATTGAAGGTAATGGGCGACATCGAGCGGCTAATATCGAAAGTGCCGTTAGGCAAAATCACGCCACGCGAAGTAGTGCAATTGCGCAAAGCAATGTATGCAATTGCGAGTTTGAAAGAAATATTGACTGTCACAGAAATCCTCGCTTTACGAACACTCGCCGACAAGCTCGCGCTATGCAAAGTGATGCGCGACCGCATGGAAAACGAGCTGCTCGACGACGCGCCGAACGCCACAAATAAAGGTAATTTTATACGCGACGGCGTGAACGCCGAACTTGACGAACTCCGTTATTTAATCAAAAATAGCAAGGACGCGCTGCTCAAAATACAGCAAAAAGAGATGGTCAGAACGGGTATTCAAAACCTCAAAATTGGCTATAATTCCGTTTTTGGCTACTATTTGGAAGTCACAAATAGACATAAAGATAGTGCTAATATTCCTGCCGATTGGGTGCGCAAACAAACCCTTAGTAATGCAGAACGCTATATTTCGGAGGAACTCAAAGTATTGGAAGTCAAGATATTAGGCGCGGAAGAGCAAATTATACAATTAGAAGAACGGCTGTTTAATGATTTGATTTTTGCACTTACGGAGTACATTCAGCCGATACAACTCAACGCGCAATTGGTAGGTCGGCTCGACTGCCTACAATCGTTTGCGGCGGCAGCCCAAAAAAATAATTATGTCCGTCCGACGATTGACGACAGCTTGGTCATCGACATCAAAAACGGGCGACACCCCGTTATCGAGCAACACTTGCCCGAAGACGTAGCGTACATTCCGAATGATATTTATTTGGACAACGAAACGCAACAAATTTATATGATTACGGGTCCGAACATGGCGGGTAAATCTGCTTTGTTGCGGCAAACCGCACTAATCTGTCTGATGGCGCAAATGGGGAGCTTCGTACCTGCGTCGGAAGCGCGTATCGGCTTGATAGACAAGGTATTTACGCGAGTTGGCGCAAGCGATAATATGTCGCTTGGCGAAAGTACGTTTATGGTAGAAATGAACGAAACGGCTTCTATTTTGAATAATATTTCGGAACGAAGCCTTATTTTACTAGACGAGATAGGGCGCGGAACGGCGACTTACGACGGCATTTCTATCGCGTGGTCGATAGCGGAGTACTTGCATAATAACGACTTTGCGCGTCCTAAAACCTTATTTGCTACGCATTACCACGAACTCAACGAACTCGCAGAACGCTATTCGCGCATTCATAATTATCATATTGCCACAAAAGAATTGTCACAAAAAGTCATTTTTTTACGAAAATTAGTCGCAGGCGGCTCGCAACATTCGTTCGGTATTCATGTAGCGCGTATGGCGGGAATGCCAAAAACGGTCGTCGCTCGCGCCAGCGAATTATTAGTACAATTAGAACAAAAACACATAGATAAGACCGACGGCAGCTCG
This sequence comes from Saprospiraceae bacterium, assembly GCA_043778315.1. Lineage (GTDB taxonomy): Bacteria > Bacteroidota > Bacteroidia > Chitinophagales > Saprospiraceae > JBEEMU01. The sequence continues at coordinate 8,534 of JAYWGJ010000225.1, forward strand.
CAACTGCAACAATCGTTGCGACAAGTGCAAACCGTACAAACGGCTGTATATGAACCGATTAACGACGAAATAGCGGCGCAACTGAAAGCTGAATTAGATAATATTGACCTCAATACGCTAACGCCGATGGATTGTATGATGAAATTGGCGATACTCAAAAAAATAATGGGCAACTAAGGATATGCTACAAACCACCGAACTCACTTTTGCTTACGCGCAACAGCCGCCGATACATTTTCCTGCGCTCGCCTTCGGCGCGACCGAACAATGGCTCGTTTTGGGCGCGTCGGGCTGCGGCAAAACAACGCTTTTGCACCTGCTTTCGGGGCTGCTCACGCCGCGCAACGGCGAGGTAATTATCGCGAATCAGCGACTACAAAAACTAAGTAGCAGCAAATTAGACCGCTTTCGCGGCAAGCATATTGGCATTGTTTTTCAGCAACCGCATTTTATTCGTTCGCTTACCGTGATAGAAAATTTGTATTTAGCGCAGTCGCTCGCAGGGTTGCCGAAGGACAAAACCGCCGTCAATAATTTGCTCGAACGGTTATCTATTGCGCCGCAGCGCGACAAATATACTTACGACCTCAGCGTCGGCGAACAGCAGCGCGCCGCTATCGCACGAGCCTTGCTCAACCGCCCCGCGCTCTTACTCGCCGACGAACCGACCTCGGCTTTGGACGACGAAAACAGCTTGGAGGTTGTCCGCTTGCTCGAGGAACACGCACGGGAACAAGGCGCAACGCTCGTGATAGTCACGCATGACCAACGGCTTAAAAAAGAATTTTTAAGACAAATTATATTGAAATAAAAGGACTCAATTTTTTAATAAAATTCACCTTTATCGGAACACCTAGAATTACGTTTATGAGTTGAGCTTGGGTAGTTTGACTCAGCTACTTGTATCTAGTTACACCGCGATATTTTTCCACATATCCGCCACCATCGCTGCGAGGTTGTACTCGTGTTGCCACGCCCAATCGTTGCGCGCAAAGCTATCGTCGATGCTTTCTGACCACGACCGCGCTATACTTTCCCTGAAATCGGGCGCGTAAAGTATCTCAAAATCGGGTTCGTGTTTTTGTATTTCGGCGGTTATTTCGGCAGGCGTGAACGAAATTGCCGCGAGGTTGTAAGCCGTGCTAATTTGTAATTTTTCACGGTCTGCTTCCATCAATTGCAGCGTAGCGCGCAGCGCGTCGGGCATATACATCATCGGCAGCCGCACATCTGGGCTTAAAAAACAGGTGTATTTTTTATGTTTTTTAGCAGCGTAAAATATCTCTATGGCATAATCGGTCGTGCCACCGCCTGGTTTTGCTTTATAACTAATCAAGCCTGGATAGCGCAAGCTGCGCACGTCCAGATTATTTTTTTGCCAAAAATAACTACTTAGTAATTCGGTCGCTACTTTCGATACGCCGTACATCGTACTTGGCTCTGCCACAGTGCGTTGCGGCGTATTTACCTTTGGCGTAGTGTCGCCAAAAACAGCAATACTGCTTGGAATAAAAACCCGTTCTACACCCAACGCGACTGCCGCCTCGAGTATTTTGAGCGAGCCGTTCACATTTATTTGCCATGCTAACGAGGGCTGTTGCTCGCCACGCGCTGACAAAATAGCGGCTAAATGATAGATTTGCGTCACGTCGTTGCGTAGCAGAATCGACTTCAAACGGAGTTCATCTTGCACGTCCAAAACCTCAAAATCCGCAATTTTTTCACGCGGATTGCTCACGTCGGTCGCGATTACGCGATGCCCTTTTGCGAGTAGCTCGCGGCTCAACTCCGTGCCTATTTGCCCGTTCGCGCCCGTTATCAAAATGGTTTGTTTACTCAAAACCTTTTATTTTATTTAGTTATAATTGTAAAAAAATTACTTTATTTCGCACACAAAAAGCCGCTCTTCGCCCAAAAAGCCCTCGAGCGTATCGCCGACCGCTATCGCGCCTACACCTTCGGGCGTACCTGTATATATAAAGTCGCCGACGCTCAACGTAAAAAATCGGGAGACGTAGGCAATCAACGTATCGAACGGAAAAAGCTGTAAAGCGGTATTGCTTTTTTGGACTTGCGCGCCGTTGCGGAGCAAATGAAAATCGATGTTTCTGAGGTCGGCGGCGGTAGTTATTTTTGCTTCCGCTAAGGTGCGCATTTTACCGACGACCGCCGAGCCGTTAAATCCTTTCGCTATTTCCCACGGCTGTCCTGCCGCTTTGAGGCGGTCTTGTATGTCGCGCGCCGTGAAGTCGATGCCAACCGTCACCGCGTCTATATATTTGTAGGCGAACTCGGGGGCGATGTATTTTCCGCTTCGCGCTACGCGCAACACTACCTCACATTCGTAGTGAATATTGGTAGAAAAATCGGGATAATAAAACGGCTTATCGTCGCGTAGAATCGCGGTATCGGGTTTCATAAAAATAAGCGGCTCGGTAGGCACGTCGTTGCCGAGTTCGTGGGCGTGCGCTGCATAATTGCGTCCTACGCAAATAATTTTCATATTTTGGGAGTATAATATTTTTTTGTTCTAAATAAATAAAAAAAGCATTTGCTTTGCGCAACACCACAAAGAACGACTTTTTTTGTGGTATTGACAAATAAATAAGATTTAGATTTGTGGTAGTAACTATACAAAGTATTATCCGCAAGCTGAGGTTACGATATATATTAAAAATATATATCGTATTGCAAATTTGCATATAAAAACCGTATCTTTGGCTTCGGTATATCTATACAATATATTTAATATGAGTTTACTCAATCGGTTTGGCAAGCCGTTATATTTCTTTTCGGCGGCATTAATAATATTGGTTGGCACTTATTTTTTTAATAAGTGGGCAACCCGTTCGCCCGATTTACGAGCAGTTGCCGCTCAAATGCAAATACAGTTGCGTGTTATAGAGCAGCGCGCCGATACATTATTACAAAACACCAAGCAATTAGAAGAAATAATAGCTAAAAAAGCACCACTTGCTATCTTAGAGCAGCTTGCCGCACAAAAATATACGCTCTGTTTGTACAAAAATGACTCCTTATTATATTGGAGTAATACGCGAGTTTTGCCCACCCGATTGGGTGTAACCGAGCGCGAGCAAAGTAGTTTTTATCAGTTGAATAACGGCAAATATGAGGTGATACAAAAACGCTTGTTTTTGAAAGACTCCGCCCACTACTCCGCCGCCGTGCTGATACCGATTACAAGAGAATACGCCAACGAAAATGATTATCTGCAAAACGGTATCGCGCTCGAGGGCAAGTACCCGAATTGCGTTAAATTGGACGCTCGAAACGGTGGCAGTAATGTTGCGATTAAAAATAAAGATGGCTTAGTGGGCTTTTATTTATGGGTGGATAAGAGCCTGAGCCTCGCTGCCGAGTCTCGTGGAACGGTACTTTTAGGCTACTTTTTGGCTTTGCTTATGCTCTGTATCGGCATCAACGGCGTAGCTATCCGCATCGCGAAAGACCACGACCGATGGCTTGGGTTCATCGTTTTAGCGATTATGGTAATGCTGATGCGTAATTGGAGTAATTTTTGGCATTTGAGTTCAGAATTTCGAGATGTTTCGCTATTCAATCCTAACCGCTTTAATTATTCTACGCTCACCGCGTCGCTCGGCGACTTAATTATTAACGTAGGTCTGCTCACTTGGATTGTCGTATTTTTTTACCGCGAGGTGAATATTCGCCCTTTGCAACAGTCAGGCAATACGTTCAAATTAGTCCTAGTTGGTATATTTTATTTTATGATATTGTCGGGTATTTATACCATCGACGGATTGGTGAATGCCATCGTTTTGCGCTCGGGTATTACACTCGACATCAACGATTTATACCGATTAGACGAATATAGTTTTTGGGCATTGCTCACCATTATTTTTATGATGGGCAACTTATTTTTATTCTCCCTTAAAGTCAGTTATTTTATCGGTCGGCTTCATATCACCTTGAAATCAAGATTGGCTTTTTTGGCAGCAATTGTAGTAGTTTTCACCTTGCTCAACCTCACTAACGCGCTCTCTTTTAACGTCTTTATATTGCTTTTTTTTGGCGTTACTTTCATCGTATTGCTCGATATTTTTGTACAACGAAAAGCCGTAACTGGCGGTTGGGTTGCGGTTTGGTTGGTACTTTTCTCGGCGTTCTCGTCCTACCTTATCTATTATTACAATGGAGAAAAAGACCTAAGTGCACGCCGACAATTAGCCGCCTTAGTCACACAAGACCGCGATATTGAGGGCGAACCAAAAATAATGCAAATCCAAGTTGACTTGCTGAAAGACAGTACTTTATATAGTTTGTATTTAGACCCTTCCGTTGGGCGCGACGTGATAGAGCAGCGCGTGAAAAGGTTGTTTTTTGGGAACGCTTACCTCAATAGTAAATACCAAATCACTATTCGCCTGTTCGATGCTTTTCAACAACCAATAAAAGGTGAAAAAAGCGCGTATAGCGGCTTAGAATATCTCATCAAGGAGTCACAGATACATCTGGGGGTACATACCTATTTTTGGAATTTCCGCTCTTCGTTCGCTACCTATTTGATGCTCATTCCTGTGCGCAACGGGCAGGGTACGCAAGCCGGATATTTAGGCTTGGAAATAGTTCCGCGTAGCGATAAGCCTTCTGCCGTTTTTAACGACCTGCTCACGACCAACACACCGAACAGCTACTCGACTAATTTGGAGGAGTATTACAATTATGCCATTTATGAAGATGATAACAAAAGTGGCGTTTATCACTTAATTTCGCAACAAGGCAAGGGCTATAATGAGTTATTACACCTCAAAAAACCACCTATGCAAGGGTACGATTATATCCTTGACGAAAGCGATAGGTCACATTTGGTAGTCCGAAAAGGGGATAAAATTGTACTCGTCACGAAACAAAACGAAACGCTTTTACAGCCGTTTTCCCTCTTTTCCTACCTCTTTTTTATCCTCACTATCCTATTGACCATATTGGCACTAGTCAATTATTTGGTAGGTGTATTGCCCGATGGAATAATGTTGGTGCTTCGCCCCGGACTGTCGTTGCGTAGCCAAATACAGTATTTTGTAATCGGTATTATCATGGCTTCGTTTCTCTTAGTAGGCGCAGTATCAATCACTTATATCAAAAATAACTATGGCACTTACCTCAGCGAACGGTTATTGAATAAAACAAAAGCGGTTATCGACCACGAGTTTCAGTCGCGCCCCGACTCGCTCTCGCTATCCGACATCAACAAGCTCGCCGATGTGACGAACGCCGATATTAATATTTATAATAATATGGGCGTGTTGCAGCAGTCCTCCGCGCCTACGCTCTACGACAATGGCATTATTTCGCGCCGCTTGCCTGCCAATGTCATGTTTCAGCTCGAGAGCGGCGAAGTGCGCGAGGTAACCCGTGAAGAAAGTATAGAAAAATTCAAATATAAAACTTTATATATTCCATTAAAAAATAATATTGGCAAACAAATTGGCTTTTTAGGAATGCCTTATAATGCGTATTCCGACAAAGCATTGCGGCGCGACATCGGTAATTTTGTCCAAACGCTACTCAATTTTTATGTGTTGTTGTTGCTCTTGGCGGGCTTGATTACCTTAACCATTGCCAATTCGGTCACTCGTCCGCTCCAAATCATCGGCGAAAAGCTACAACGAGTTCGGCTTGGGCAAAATAACGAACCGCTACGATGGGAAAGCAATGACGAAATCGGCGTTTTGGTAGCCGAATACAATAAAATGATTGTGGAACTCGAGCAGTCTGCCAATCTATTAGCGCAATCAGAACGCGAAGGTGCATGGCGCGAAATGGCACGACAAGTAGCTCACGAAATCAAAAACCCGCTCACGCCAATGAAACTCAATCTCCAATTGCTACAACGTTCTTTCGAACGCGGCGACCTTGCCGAAACCCAGGCTATGTTTAAGCGCGTCTCGGGCACTCTGATTGAGCAAATAGATAATTTGAGCAATATCGCTACCGAGTTTTCCAACTTTGCCAAAATGCCGCGCGCCGTAAACGAACGATTTTTGGTAAATGATGTGGTGAGCCGCGTATTCAAATTTTTTAGCAGCTCCAACGACACCATAGATTGGTCGATGGCAGCCGCACCCGACGACCTCTACGTCTTCGCCGACCGCAACCAACTCATACAAGTACTCAATAATATACTCAAAAATGCCGAACAAGCCATACCCGAAACGCGGCGCGGCGAAGTAAACCTCATATTATATCAGCGCGACAACCTCGCGGTGATACAAGTGAGCGATAACGGAACGGGCATCTCGGAAGAAAAGTTACACAAAATATTTACGCCTAACTTCACCACCAAAAATTCGGGTACAGGGCTTGGCTTGTCTATCTCACGGCAGATTATTAATACTGCAGGCGGCGATATCACCTTCCAAAGCGTAGAAAATTATGGTACTGATTTTTTTGTGGAACTACCTATCGCCGACGAAACGGAAGAATAATCATAGGTTGTAGCTATAAATTGTCGCTACAAAACTGTCGCTACAAACTATCGTAACGTTGCAAATTCAAAAATTCTACTATTTTTATCAATGCTTCCGCATAATGTGGCGCAGTAGCGTAGCCCGATTTTTTGAGTCCTAACGCCCAATTTTTGTAGTCTTTTTTGCCAAATTTGCGCAACCATTTGTAGCGGTCGGCCTGCAAAAAAACGCTGTGCGCACGGTAGCACTCCACCGCCGACGGGTAAATACGGAAAAAATCCTTGTGCGTATCGTCCGAAGCGTTCATGCAATGCCCCTTTTGGCAGGTGCGCGAAAAGCATTTGATACCAAAATGATTGCGCGCCGTAGTCGCTAATCGGCTATCGCCCGCGTTGCTTTCTAGCAAGCCTTGCGCCAAAGTTATGCTCGCAGGAATACCGTACAAGTGCATTTCTGCAACCGCCGCTGCATGATAATTTTTGACATAATCGTTGCAAATCGCTAGTTTTTCGTCCACAAAAGCCTTCGAAATACCTTTTTTTACCGCATAATTAGGGCTGAGTACAGGTGTGAGGTTCGACATCGTATTGCCTACCGAAGTCGTTTTTACACCTTTTTCGTTTTTATATGTAGAGGCTTTCATACCCATAAAACCCGCGATAGCCGCCGCATCGGTCGCGCTCTCGTCGCTAATATCGCCCGCGCTACCTATCGCCGCCGCCGCTATCGGCGCGTGTTTTTTGCTTGCCGCAACGCCGCCGTCCGATTGATGCGCTCTTATGTTTTCGGCGCGAACGCCCGCATCGCTCATATTAACCGAAAAACTTAGGTCTTTATGCGTTATCACATAAAAAAATACAACTACCAGCCCTATTTTTACCCATATATTATCGAGGTAGCCTCGCACTTTTTGGGTTCTGATAGTGATGAAAGTCACTTGCCGCTCCGCATATACTCGAAATGCGTTTTTTGGCTCAATATTAGAAGGAAGATTCATATTCTATAAATTTTAATTGGTAATAAAATGATTTGTTGTCGGTAATATTTTTGTATCACAATGCAAATGTAAAACAAATTGTTTTATAATTATACAAATTTCTACAACAAAAAAATAATATTTTTCACAAAAAATCTTTACTCCTTCATAAACAACGATTTATACTATATAAATAAAGCTAAATTATATCAAAAATGACAGTTAAAAAATTAAATATGCAGCTTTTATAAACAATATGTTTTTATTATTAACAATTCAAATAAATAGTTTATCTTTGTTTACACAATAAAAAAACAGCAATTTAACGGTTATGAATTTAGATTTATTACACAAAACTGCCTTAGTAGGTGGAGGCAGCAAAGGCATCGGTTTGGCGAGTGCGCGCGAGTTGGCTTTGCTTGGCGCAAACGTGATTTTACTAGCGCGCTCGGAGGCGCAACTCGCCGCCGCAGTCCAAACCTTGGATACGTCGCGCAAGCAAGTACACAGCTTTTTGAGCGTAGATTACAGCGATACGGCTGCTCTCGAACAGAAAATAAAGGCGCGTTTAGCGCACCAAAACGTGCATATTTTGGTGAACAATACAGGCGGTCCGCCAGCAGGCGCAGCGCATACTGCTACCACCGAATCGTATTTAGATGCTTTTCGCAATCATTTGATTTGCAATCAGTTACTAGTGCAAGCTGTACTGGAAGGTATGAAAAAAGACGGCTATGGACGCATCATAAATGTAATTTCTACGTCAGTAAAACAGCCGCTCGACAACTTAGGTGTGTCTAATGCGATACGCGGCGCGGTAGCGAGTTGGGCGAAAACCTTAGCGAACGAACTCGGGCAGTTTGGTATCACCGTGAATAACGTTTTGCCTGGCGCAACACTCACCGAACGCCTGCATCAAATTATCGCAAAAGATGCCACTTTGCACAATCAAAACGAGGCAGAAGTAGCCCGGCAGATGCAGTCGGCTATACCGCTCCGCCGCTTTGCGTCACCAGAGGAAATAGGCGCGGCAGTAGCGTTTCTGGCTTCGCCCGCCGCAGCTTACATAAACGGCATCAACCTACCCGTAGATGGCGGTAGAACCAAATCGTTGTAAATTAATTAAAATAAACTAATTTATCTAATTTATTTTTAATTTATTTTTTTATGGCTTTTTGCATCAGCCAATCCGTTTGTACGTCGTCACCGACCGTAAAATTTGCCGTTCCAAAAATCGTAAAATCGTGTTTTTTATAAAACGCAACTGCTTTTTTGTTCTCCTGCCACACCGTAAACCAAATCGCAGTTGCTGATATTCGCTCCGCATACTCCTCGCATTTTTGTAGCAATAAGAAAGCTATGCCTTTGCCGTGCCAATCTTTGTGCACATAAAAACGCGACAAAAATAAGCCGTTTTCGGGCAGCTCCGCCGACGCACTCGGCTCGCTGTAACGGTCAGATAGTTGTGCATAAGCGATGAGCGCGCCCTCTCGCTGCACCACAAAAGTAACGCGATGCGGGTCGGCGAGTTCGGCGGTTTGTTGCGCTACGCCAAACGCTTTTTTCATATAATCGCGCATATTTTTGGGTGTGTTATCCGCCTGATAGGTGTCCCAAAATACCATTGCCATTAGCGCACTTAGCGCAGCCGTTTCGCTTCGTAAGGCAGTGCGTATTATAAAATTGTCCATTTTTATTCTTATTTTAACAAAAAAAGTTCATTATCAATTCTTGCTTTACGCAATTATCGATAATGAACTTAATTTCTATTATTTCGGCGAAAGCCAAATCATTTATTTATACTTTTTGGTTCTTTGAGAATTTTTGTGGGCGAAGCGTAACGGTGTGCGGGTTTGAACCCGCCGCACCTGACTTATTTTGTGCGGGTTAAAATCCGCACGCCGATAAAATTCACAAAAACTTTCAAAGAACCATACTTTTTATCTGCGTGGACGGTCGTCATCACGACGCGGACGGTCGTTGTCGCGGCGCGGACGGTCGTTATTGTCGCGACGCGGGCGGTCATCTGCCGAACGCTCCGGACGCTCTACATAGCCTTCTGGTTTGTCTAATAAAACCTTGTGCGACAAGCGGAATTTGCCTGTTTTTTCGTCGTAATCAACGAGTTTCACTTTGATTTTGTCGCCTTCTTTGAAGCCCGTATCGTCCATACTTGCGATGCGCTCCCACGCAATTTCGCTGATGTGCAACAAGCCCGATTTGGACGGCAAGAAATCTACAAACGCGCCGTAAGGTTGGAGTTGCGCTACTACGCCATCAAAAACATCGCCTACGGCTGGCACGAATGCGATAGCCATAATTTTTGCTTTGGCAGCGTCTAAGCTCGATTGGTCGGACGACGAAAGCGTCACGATACCTTTTTTGCCCACTTCCTCTATCTGTATCACGCAGCCTGTTTCTTTCTGCATTTCTTGAATGATTTTGCCGCCGGGTCCTATCACCGCACCAATAAATTGCGACTCAATCTCGATGGTTACCATACGCGGCGCGTGCGGTTTGAGGTCGTCGTTTGGCTTGCTCATCGTCTCGCTCAATTTGGCGAGAATGTGTAAGCGACCTTCACGGGCTTGTGCCAACGCAGCGCGCAGCAATTCTTCGGGTAAGCCGTCTATTTTCATATCCATCTGTACCGCACAAATACCTTTTTCAGTACCTGTTACTTTAAAATCCATATCGCCCAGGTGGTCTTCGTCGCCGAGGATATCACTCAAAATAGCAGCGCGGTCGCCCTCTTTAATCAAGCCCATCGCGATACCCGAAACGTGTGAGGTAACGGGTACACCTGCGTCATGCAACGCTAACGAAGCAGCACAAACCGTCGCCATTGACGAAGAGCCATTCGACTCCAAAATGTCCGAAATAATACGCACCGTATAAGGATAGTTTGGTGGCATTACTTGCATCAGCGAGCGACGCGCAAGGTTAGCATGACCTACCTCGCGGCGGCTCGTGCCTCTATTTGGCTTCACTTCGCCTGTACTAAATGCAGGGAAATTATAATGTAAAATGAATTTGCTATTGTGGTGATCCATCACGATGTCCACCATTTGCTCGTCGAGTTTTGTACCCAAAGTGAGCGATGCTAGGGCTTGAGTTTCGCCACGCGTAAATACCGAAGAGCCGTGTGTAGTTGGCAAATAATCTACTTCTGACCAAATAGGGCGGATTTCGTTCATTTTGCGACCGTCTAAGCGTACTTTTTCGGTGAGCATCATCTCGCGAATAACCGTTTTTTGCAATTTATAGCTGTAACGGCTGATAAACGATTTATGTTCGACTACCCATTCCTCGCCGTGTAGCTCCGCCAAAACCGTTCTCATTTCTTCGTCGGTCGCCTTGAAAGCTGCTTTGCGCTCGTGCTTGCCCGAACCCGCGATTGCTGCTGCATGATAACCTTCGGTACAATATTTAGCGACCAAAGCCTTCACTTCTTCGTTTTCAACGATAGGTTCAACAGCGCGTTTTTCGGTTTTACCGCAAAGTTCTGCCAATCTCAACTGCGCTACGCAATGATTTTTGATTTCGGTTTGACCCAAAAGAATAGCCGCGATGAGGTCTTCCTCGCTGCACTCTGCCATTTCGCCTTCCACCATCAAAATGTCGTAGGCGGTCGCCCCAACGATGATTTCCATATCCGCATTCGCTAGCGCGGCGCGACCTGGATTGATAACAAATTCGCCGTTGATACGCGCTACACGCACCTCCGAAATCGGACCCTCGAACGGAATATCGCTCGCTACCAAAGCCGCCGAAGCCGCCAAGCCGACCAACGCATCAGGCATATCATCTTTGTCGCAAGACAAAAGCGATACCATGATTTGCGTGTCAAACATATAGTTATCGGGAAATAAAGGACGGATAACACGGTCTGCCAAACGCGAAATCAAGATTTCGTAGTCGTTTAGGCGCGTTTCGCGTCTGAAAAAGTTGCCAGGAATACGTCCTGCTGCGGCAAATTTTTCTTGGTAATCCACCGAAAGTGGAAAGAACGACTGTCCTTCTTTCAGTTCGCGCGTGCTGACCACCGTTGCCAACATCATCGTTTTACCCATGCGCAACAAGACCGACCCGTCGGCTTGCGCGGCTAATTTGCCCGTTTCTAATACAATTTCTCGTCCATCGGGCAGATGCAACGAGGTAGTGATTGCGGTTTGTTTTCCCATCGGAATACTAATTAAGACTGTGCCTGCGTTTTCGCTTTGAGCGCAAGCGGATTAAAAATTTTGTTTAATTTCGATGCGAAGGTACGCATTATATTGTATAGTATAATATAAAAAAAACATAAAATTGTATTGGACACTAAATTTAACATAAAAAATATTTCACGACGGGTAAAAATCAGTTTTAGCAACTAAATTTCAGAAAATCACTTTATTATTTAATACAATATATTACCTTTGTTTTTGGAGTTCTGTATGAACAACAAAAAAATCACATTTCAACACAAATTATGACTTTTATCGCACCATTTCGTGCTTTATTGCCGCGTACCGAAATTATCAGTCACGCCGACTCGTTTTTTACACAAGCCAAAGAACAGTTCGGTACATTAGTGGGCGCGGGTTATTTCAAGCCTGCTGCGCAAGACGCAATGTATGTGTACCGCATTGAGGCGGCTGGACATACCCATATTGGTCTGTTGGCATCTGCCGATATTGCGGCTTACGCTGACGGTAAAATCATTAAACATGAACAAACGCTTGCCGCAAAAGAAGAAAAAACGATGCGCCTGATGCAAGAGCGCAAAGCGATGATAAAACCCGTTTTGCTCACTTATCCAACCGTAAATAGCATCACTGAGCTACTAAACGGCGTTACGGCAACGCAAAAACCACTCTATAAAATCAACTTTAAAGGCATCACGCATACCTTGTGGGCGGTAGAAAACTCGGCAGAAAGTGCTGCTATTTTGGACTTATTCACGGCTAACGTCCCTAAAATGTATATCGCCGACGGGCATCACCGCATGGCGGCGGTGCAACGCCGTTGGAATGTGTTTCGCGCCGCAAACGCGACTGCCGACGATACCAAATATCGACAAATTTTGGTCGCGCTGTTCGCTGCCGAGCAGCTACAAATCTGGGATTACAACCGTATTATAGAAGGTTTGGCGCAGCATTCGCCGCTTACGTTTTTGGCTGCGATTTCCAAAATTTGTAATATAGAAGTCTGCAAAACCGCAGCGCGTCCGACAAAACCGCATCAATTCGCGATGTATTTGAGCGGCGATTGGTTTATGCTCGAGTGGCGCACCGAAGTCTTGGCAGAGGTAAAAACTACCTCCGACGGGTTGGACGTAAGTCTATTAAATAAAAAAATACTCGCCGAAATACTCGCTATCAAAGACATCAGAACCGATACACGGGTGCAATATTGCGAGGGCATACGCGGCTTAGATGCACTTGCGGTGCGCGGTTCGCGGCAACCTACGGTTTCGTTTTGTATGTTCCCCGTCGCGCTGCAAGACCTCATGCAAATATCGGACGAAGGCGAAACGATGCCGCCAAAATCGACTTGGTTTGAGCCGCGTATCAAAAACGGTTTTGTGGCAATGTCGTTATAAAATGCCCATTTATTTCTAAAAAATGCTTCAAAAGATGAAAAAATACTTGATTTTATGCTTTTTTTTAGTGCTAACGCTAAATATCGTATCCGCGCAAACGCAAGGCAGCGTATTGGTACAAGTGAAAAATGCGCGTAATAATAAAGGTAAAATGTTTATCTCTATTTATAAAAAAGAGCGTTTTTTGGAAACTGGCATACCGCCGTTTCGAGGTATAATAGTACCTGTTAATGGCAATGCGACGGAAGGGACTATAGCTAATTTGGACGTGGGCGACTACGGCGTTGCTATTTATCACGATGAAAATGATAACGGTAAAATGGATTTTAGCTTTTTAGGATTTCCGATTGAGGGCTACGGATTTTCGAATAATGTACACCCGCGTTTTAGCGCGCCATCGTTTGCATCGTGCCGTATTTCGGTGGGCGCAGGCAGCACAAAAACGGTAGTTATCAGCTTGGTATATTAAAACGACGAAAAAATAGACTTATTTTGCCTATCTTTGTGGCGTTAAAATTAAAAAAATATGACTACTCGCTTCGTCGCATCGTACCCTACACAAAATCTTTGTCCCACCGCAAACCTCCGCGAATACGCCTTTATCGGACGTAGTAACGTAGGTAAATCGTCGCTAATCAATATGTTGGCAGGCGTAGAAGGCATTGCAAAAGTATCGCAAACGCCAGGTAAAACCCAAACTATCAATTATTTTATGATAGATGAAACGTGGTATTTGGTCGATTTGCCAGGTTACGGCTATGCGCGCACCTCTAAAAGCAACCGTAAAGCGTGGGGCAAAATGATAGAGGATTATTTTATCAAGCAGTTGAGTATGCAATGCGCGTTTTTGTTGATAGACGCTTGCGTGTCGCCGCAACAACCCGACTTGGAGTTTATTCAGTTTTTGGGCGGCGAAGGTATACCTTTTGCCATCGTTTTCACGAAAACCGACCGCAAGAAAAAAGGCGTTGATATAGAAGAAAACATCGAGCGTTTTAAAGCAAAATTAAGTGAAACCTGGGAGCAGTTGCCAACTATGTTTGTCACTTCGGCAGAAAAAAAAGTAGGTAAAACCGAAATTCTTAGCTTTATTCAGAGTATTAATAATCGTAAATAATATTTATAAAATTTTTATTGTGGATATAAAAAATACACCGCTTACCGAAAAACACACGCAACTCGGTGCCAAAATGGCTGCTTTTGCAGGTTACAATATGCCTATTTCCTACAAAGGCATCAAAGAGGAACATGCCTGCGTGCGCGAAGCGGTAGGCGTTTTTGATGTATCGCACATGGGCGAGTTTATCGTTCGCGGTGCAGACGCGGTGGCTTTTGTCAATTATTTTACTTCTAATGATGTCACAAAATTAGCGATTGGCGACGCGCAATACTCGTGTTTTCCGAACAAAAATGGCGGCATCGTAGATGATTTATTGGTGTACAGACTGCCCGAAAATATGTGTTCGGCTGGCGAACAAGCCTTGATGCTCGTAGTAAATGCGTCGAATATCGATAAAGATTGGGCGTGGATACACCAAGCAGACTGCCCGTTTAAGGACGCTCGCGTCATCAATATCAGTGAGCAAACGGCGTTGCTCGCCGTGCAAGGACCGAAAGCAATTGCCGTTTTGCAAAAACTCACCGATATTGATTTATCCAAAATTGACTACTATAAATTTGTAAGAGCGAGTATTGCGGGTATCGATAATGTAATCATTTCGGCAACGGGCTACACGGGTTCGGGCGGTTTTGAGTTGTATGTCAATAACGCGGACGCGGCAGAACTTTGGGATAAAATTTTTGCGGCTGGTGCGCCCGAAGGCATACAGCCTATCGGTTTGGGTGCGCGCGATACACTGCGTTTGGAGATGGGTTTCTGCTTGTATGGCAACGATATTGATGACACAACTTCGCCGCTCGAGGCAGGTTTGGCGTGGATTACGAAACTCAAAAAAGGCGATTTTGTAGGTGCAGAATGGCTCGTACCGCAAAAAGCGGCAGGTGTGACGCGCCGTTTGGTGGCGTTCAAAATGATAGATAGAGGCATTCCGCGCAACGACTACGAAATCACGGACGAAGCAGGTAATCCGATGGGTGTGGTGACAAGCGGCACGCAGTCGCCGTCGCTCAACGAAGCGATTGGTTTGGGCTACGTTCCTGCTAATTACGCGTCTGTTGGTAGTCCTATTTATATTACAATTCGCGAAAAACCCGTCAAAGCGGAAGTCGTGCAATTGCCTTTTTATAAAAAATAATAAATCACTAAGTACTCGAAATAGAGTAGTTTATATGCAAATATCCGTGGTCGTACCTCTGTATAACGAAGACGAGTCTATCGCCGAACTCGAGGCATGGATACGTCGAGTGATGGAGGCAAACGCATTTTCTTACGAAATAATTTTGATAGACGACGGCTCTATCGACCGCTCGTGGGCGATAGTGCAGCAACTCGCCGCCGCTAACGCAAATGTGCGCGGCATCAAATTTCGTAGAAACTACGGCAAATCGGCTGCGCTCAACGAAGGCTTCAAAGCCGCACAAGGCGACGCGGTTATCACGATGGACGCTGACTTGCAAGACTCGCCCGACGAAATACCTGAGCTTTACGCAATGATAGCCTCAGGCAACTACGACCTCGTAAGTGGTTGGAAGGCAAAGCGTTACGACCCAATTTCCAAAACGATTCCTACCAAATTATTCAATTTCGTGACGCGGCAAATGTCGGGCATACACAACTTGCACGACTTCAATTGCGGCTTAAAAGCCTACCGCTCCGACGTAGTAAAAAGCATAGAAGTATATGGCGAAATGCACCGCTACATACCTGTTATCGCGAAATGGGCGGGTTTTGCCCGCATCGGCGAAAAAGTAGTACAGCATCAAGCACGCAAATACGGCACTACCAAGTTTGGCGGCTGGCAACGTTTCATCAACGGACCGCTCGACCTATTGTCTATCTCTTTTGTCGGCAGATTTAGTAAACGTCCGATGCACATTTTCGGGACGCTCGGAACATTCTCTTTTATCGTAGGGACGTTTATCTTGGCGTATTTGAGTATTTGCAAACTGATTTACTCGGAGTTTGGCATCGCTTCGCGACCCTTATTTTACTTCGGTATTTTGGCAATAATCGTCGGAACGCAGCTCTTTGTAGGTGGTTTTTTAGCGGAACTCGTGGTGCGCAGCGCGCCCGAACGCAACGACTATTTGATTGCCGAAAAGGTGTAAAAATATTTTATTCGCATGAATTTCCTATTCGTTTGTAGCAAAAACAAGTGGCGCAGCCGAACTGCCGAAACGATATTTAGCGATTTGGCGCAGCACGAAGTGCAATCGGCTGGCACGAGCGACGGCGCACGAATAAAACTCAACGAAAAACATTTGGCATGGGCAGATTTGGTTTTTGTAATGGAAACAAAGCACCAAAAAATCATACAACAAAAGTTTAAAAATACGGATTATAACGAAAAAATTATCGTTTTGGATATTCCCGACGACTATCAGTACATGGACGAGACTTTAATCGCTATATTGGAGGCAGAAATGGCAACTTATATCAATTAATTTTTGTATTTTTGTAACAAATTTTCATTATAACTCAAAAATACCATCAAAAATGAATTCAAAAGACGACATAGTGCGCAATTGGCTCCCGCGATACACGGGCGTTCCGTTAGACGGCTTCGGACAATATATAATTTTAGTTAATTTTAGTAGCTACGTCAATCTGTTCGCGGAGTGGCACAACGTGCCTGTTTTGGGCGAGGGAAAGGCGATGCAATGCGCTACCGCCGACAATATTTCCATCATTAATTTTGGTATGGGCAGCCCGAACGCGGCTACTATTATGGATTTATTGACTGCAATACAGCCGAAGGCGTGTCTTTTTTTGGGCAAATGCGGCGGCTTGAAAAGCAAAAATCGCTTAGGTGATTTGATACTTCCGATTGCTGCCGTGCGCGGCGAGGGTACTTCTAACGACTATTTTCGCCCCGAAGTGCCTGCCTTGCCTGCGTTTGCACTACAAAAAGCGATTTCTACTACCGTTCGGGATTACGGCTTAGATTACTGGACGGGGACGGTGTACACGACGAACCGCCGCGTGTGGGAACACGACGAAGATTTCAAGCAATATCTGCGCGAAATACGCAGCATCGCGATTGATATGGAAACAGCTACTATTTTTTCTGTCGCTTTCAGAAACAAACTGCCCGCAGGCGCGCTGCTTTTAGTATCCGATACGCCGATGACTCCCGAAGGCGTAAAAACAGAAGCGAGCGATAAAAAAGTAAGTGAGCAATTTTTAAATTCACATTTAAAAATTGGTATCGCTTCGCTTAAACAGTTGATAAACAACTCTTTAACGGTAAAACATTTGAAATTTTAAATATAATTTTAATTTTTATTTCAATGTAATGACAAAAATTTATAAAAACATTTGCAAATGTAATTATTAATTCCGTACCTTTGCGAAGCACAAACGAAACAGGTACAAAGGTATTAGTTATTTTATACCTATGATTGAAAGCAGCCGAAGTAGCTCAGCTGGCCAGAGCAGCTGATTTGTAATCAGCTGGTCGGGGGTTCGAATCCCTCCTTCGGCTCGGAAGTTTTTAGGGTGAATAAAAGCGTGTTTACTTCTTCGGAGGTAAGCCGCTTTTTTTTTGTTGTAATTCGTTGTGATGAAATATAAAAAAGGGCAAAAATACATTGGTATTTTTTGCCCTTTTTTATAAAACTACTATTCAATCTCTTCGCTACAAAACTTCACCGCTTCGTGCATATCTTTACTCAGCAGCCTGTCTTTTTGCATAAAAGGAACGGTTTTGCGCCAAGCAGCTAATAGCGTTTCCAAATAAGGCGCGGTTTGCTGTGGTCGCCGAAACTCAATAGCTTGCGCTGCATTCAACCACTCGATAGCGAGCAGCCGCTCTACGTTTTGCACGACGCGAAAGCATTTGGTAGCGGCATTCGCCGCCATACTGACGTGGTCTTCTTGTCCGTTCGAACTCACGATACTATCTATTGACGCAGGCGTAGCCAACTGTTTATTTTGCGAAGCGATAGACGCAGCAGTGTATTGCGGTATCATCATGCCCGAATGCAAACCCGGTTCTTTCGCCAAAAAAGGAGGCAAACCGCGTTGTCCGCTAATCAATAAATAGGTGCGTCGCTCGCTGATACTGCCGAGTTCGGCGAGCGCGATAGCCAAAAAATCGAGCGGCAGCGCGAGCGGTTGCGCATGAAAATTACCACCCGAAATAATAGCATCGTCTTCGATAAACAGGTTCGGATTGTCGGTAACGGCGTTCATTTCTATCTCTACGGCATTTTTTGTATATAAAATAGCGTCGTAAGACGCGCCGTGTACTTGCGGTACGCATCGGAACGAATACGGGTCTTGCACCTGCGGTTTTGGCGTGGCGGTAATTGGGCTGTCGTGCAGCAAGCGGCGGATTTCGGCAGCCGTGTGTACTTGTCCAACGTGCGGTCGAATGGCGTGCAAACGCGCATCGAACGGCTCTATTCTACACGCAAAAGCGT
>JAYWGJ010000226.1:0-26814 GCA_043778315.1 Saprospiraceae bacterium
CTAAATATTTGTTATCTTTGCACTTTATATTAAGGTATTAGACAGTTTCTAAATAAGAAAAATGAACAACAAAAACCTAATTTACTTAGACAATAACTCTACTACGCCTTGCGATCCGCGCGTGGTAGAAGCGATGCTCCCGTACTTTTACGAGAACCCAGGCAACGCGGCTTCACGCAATCACCCGTTTGGTTGGGTAGCCGAAGAAGCGGTCGATTATGCCCGCGAGCAGATAGCGGCATTGCTTGGCGCAGACGCAAAAGAAATCATCTTTACGTCGGGCGCAACAGAAGCTAACAACTTGGCTATCAAGGGAGTGTATGAAATGTATGCCCGTAAAGGCAATCACATTATCACTTGCACGACCGAACACAAAGCGGTTTTGGACACTTGTTTGCACCTCAAAAAAATGGGCGCGGAAGTCACCTTTTTGGAGGTGGACGACAAAGGTGAGTTGGACTTGGCGGTTTTGGAGGCGGCTATCACACCCAAAACGGTTTTGTTATCGCTGATGTTCGCGAACAACGAAACGGGCGTGATACACCCGATGAAAGAAATAGGCGCGATTTGTGCTAAACACGGCGTGTTGTTTCACACCGACGCAACGCAAGCCGTTGGCAAAATTCCGATGAATATGGAAGACCTCGGCATTCATTTATTGTCGTTCACGGCACACAAAATGTACGGACCGAAAGGCGTAGGCGCGCTTTATGTACGCCGCAAAAATCCGCGTGTGAAAGTAACCGCACAAATGGACGGCGGCGGACACGAGCGCGGTATGCGCTCGGGTACGCTCAACGTACCTGGCATCGTCGGTATGGGCAAAGCG
The DNA here is from genome assembly GCA_043778315.1 of Saprospiraceae bacterium. Lineage (GTDB taxonomy): Bacteria > Bacteroidota > Bacteroidia > Chitinophagales > Saprospiraceae > JBEEMU01. Next base: position 830 of record JAYWGJ010000226.1, read on the forward strand.
GCAGAAATCGCGCGCCTCGATATGGCTGCCGATACGGCTCGCGTACAAGCGTTGCGCAACAAATTAGAGGCGGAATTGATGAAAATCGAGGAGACCTACATCAACGGCAACCCTGCGCACCGTATGCCGCACGTCACTAATATCTCGTTCAAACACGTCGAGGGCGAAGGTTTGATGATGACTTTTAATCAGACAATCGCTGTTTCGTCGGGCAGTGCCTGCACATCGGCAAGCTTAGAGCCGTCGTATGTCCTCAAAGCCTTAGGCTTAGGCGACGACCTCGCGCACTCGTCTATCCGCTTTTCGCTCGGTCGGTTCACGACCGAAGAGGACGTAAACCGCGCTATCGCCTTGGTCAGCAACGGCGTGCAACACATGCGCGACCTCTCGCCGATTTGGGAAATGTACAAAGAAGGGATTGATTTGGATAGCGTGCAGTGGGCGGCGCATTAAGGGGGGATTTTTTGTAAAACTTACGGATATTTGGAAAAGTAGCCGTAAGTTTTACACAATTTTTTAAAATTTAAAAAATGTATATTCAAAAAATCCAAATCAAAAATCTTCGCGCTATACAGGATCTAACCTTAGATTTTGGCAACTCATATCCTGGTTGGCACGTTATTTTAGGGGATAATGGCACAGGGAAATCCTCGGTTTTACGCGCTATTTCGGTTGCCTTAATTGGCAATCTTGAAATACTGCGTTTAGATCCGACCTGGGAAACATGGGTGCGCATAGGTGAAAAGAAAGTCAGTATTTCTATAAACATTGTCAAAAAATCAGATTTCGATAAAAAAAGTGGTAGTGGCGCACCAACAAAAGGAGAGAAAAAGATTAATACGGTAGAAGGTACGCTTGAAATTGAAGGTAAGCTTGAAATAGTAAAAGAAGAAGAGGATAGTGTTTATAAAATAATCAATAAATCACCTAAGAACCCAGATATTTACCGATTTTTATGGGGAACAGGTGCGGGTTGGTTTTCGGTTGGTTTTGGCGCATTCCGTCGTTTCACAGGAGGTACACAAAGTTTAGAACGCTTCTATTCTGGACAACGCAAAATTGCGGCACATCTAACGCTTTTTAAAGAAGATGCCGCTTTGACTGAAATTGTGGTTTGGATAAAAGAATTACAATTAAAAAGCGACTCTTATAAAGATACAAATGCTAAAATGATATTAGATGGTATCCGAAATTTTTATAGTAGTAACGATTTACTTCCGCAAGGCTTTAATTTAAGTGAAATGAAAGCTGATGGTTTATATTTTAAAAATCAAAATGGCGTAACTATTCATTTATACGAACTGAGTGAGGGCATTAAATCCATTTTGAGCCTTAGTATGGAATTGCTGCGTAACCTTTGTGCTGTCTATGATACCAATGATGTTTTTAAATATGCAAGCGAACAACGGATTGACTGTGAAGGCGTTGTATTGATTGATGAAATAGATGCACATTTACACCCTGCATGGCAAACTCGTATTGGGCAGTGGTTTACAACCGCTTTCCCTAATATACAGTTTATTGTGACAACACACAGTCCATTTATTTGTCGGTCATGTAATAATAAAGATAATGAACCGCACGGCATTATTTGGCAATTAAAAGATAAAGAACCAAATTGGGTAAAAATAGAAGGTGATATGCGTAACAAATTAGTGTATGGTAATATTTTAGATGCTTTTAGCACAGATTTGTTTGGCACAGACATAGAACGAAGCGCGAATGGACAAAAAAATATAGAGCGGCTTGCTTTTTTGTCTAATAAGCGTATTTTTGATAAAAGCTTTACACCAGACGAAACAATAGAATTAACAAATCTGCAAAACATCTTTTCAAATAATCTCATAAATGCGGCAGATATTATCTAAAACACTCGCACCCGAAACTCAAACCTATTTGAACGGGTTGCAAAGTAAAATTATAAACGGTAGTGGAGATGATGCCGATGTTAGTTTTGCAGCGCAAGTAAAAAGAGCAAAAACTACATGGAAACCTGATACTAGGCATTTTAAGGACATAAAAGCAGTGCTTAAAGACATGACGGTAGCAGGGCGTTGTAATTATTGTGAAGCCGACCGCGCTTGCGATATTGAACACATTTATCCCAAATCAAAGTTTCCGGAATTAGCCTATACTTGGACAAACTATATTTTAGCCTGCAAGTTTTGTAACTCTTATCTAAAATCGGATAAATTCGCTGTCTTTTCTCCGAAAGATTCTACGATTAAAATAGACCTAAAACGTAATGCCGAATCTGTCACCGAAGACGACGCGCCTCCTTCTGACGATGGTTTGCTTATCAATCCGCGTACCGAAAACCCGCAAAATCTTATACGTTTAGACCTCATAGGACAAACTTTTTTATACCAACCAATAGGATTCGACCCAGCAACAAGAGATTATCAACGAGCGGATTATACGATAGACTTGTTAGATTTAAAGAACGAAGATTTAATACAAGCCATGCGTAATCAGAATCGGTTTTTTATTTCTTCGTTAGAAAAGTACAAAATGGTAAAAGACGCAACAGATTTTGACACCTTAAAAGCGATTATAGGCGATTTCCCTTTTATAAAGGACAAAGGAGACTTTTTCGCCGAGCAGCAACGTATGCTTCTCAATCTTAAAAATAGTATTCAGAATGCGATGTACCCAACAATATGGGACGAACTAAAACGACAACGCAAGTATTTACTTCGTACCAAGGCACTTTTTGATGCCTTGCCAGAAGTGCTGTTATGGTAAAAATAAGTACATTTAACAATAAAAGGTTCGTTAATTTTTTGTAGTTGCAGATGTTTTAGTATTCTTTTACTTTTATATAAGATTGATATACTGTACTTTATAACTATTTTTTTTATGAAAAATACTATTACCCCAAGAGGTTTCAAAGAACCAAAAAGAGATGGTAGAAAAAATGGCAAAAAAATACAATTGTACACTCGTTAAAACCAATTTCATACAAAATCCACCTAATTCCTAACCTATTCCACCTTTCCTTATGCAACAAAAAACCTTACTCACAACCCTTTTTACTTTTGCTGTATCGACCTTCGCTTCCGCGCAACAATTCAGTTCGCCAGGCGAATACAGTGATTATATAGTTAAAGAAAGCAGTTTGTTTTCCGAAAAAATGCTAGAATATACACTTGTTTCTACGCATTCTGACAAAGGCAGCGAAACCGCAAATGCGTTGCGCAACGCTACGCGACAACTCCTCGCGGGTTTGAGTAAGATAGAACGATTGGAACCATATAAAGGCGACGGTCGCTTTCGCAACGAGGCATTGAGCGTTTTTAAGCAGCATAAAGCGAATATGGAAGCCGATTTTGACCTGCTTATCACCTTGAAAGAGGGCAGCAAAAACTCGTATGAAGCGATGGAAAAGTATTTTAAAGCAAACGAACGGGCGCAAAAAAAACTCCACCAAACCTACGAAAAATTTGAGTTGGCGCAACGCGAGTTTGCCAAAAAGTACAATATGACCATCAATAAACGCGAAGACGCTGGCGATTTTACCGAAATGGTACGCATAGTAAGTGAAGTGCAAGATTACACCCAAAAAGTGTATTTAGCTTGTTTTAGAGTCGATAAAGCAGAGTCAGCGTTTATGGCGCAACTCAACGAAAAGAAAGAAAATAATACGCTGCTCGAGCGTCGCCGCGCCGAGCTACTCGCCGCCGCCAAACTCGCGAGCGCGCAAATAGGTACCATTCCTAAAAAGTACCCCGACGATAGGTATCGCGATGCAGTGAAAAAGAAAATTGATTTTTATACCGTAAAAGCGGAGAAAGATTTAAGCGAAATAGTGCGCATTCAAGCGGCAGGCACTAAAAAAACCAGCGCAGATGTAGCTATTTATAATAAAACAATGGTCGAGCTCAACACGTTTAGCCAGACAATCACGAAGGAACTGAACGATACGAACCAAGAAGTGAGCAGAAACCACGTCCCAAAACCAAAGGGCGCAACGCGAAAGATGTAGCGTAGATTTTCTACTATAAAAAAATAATTTCAATCCATGCTAATTACCGATATTTCGCAATTAGACCTCACCAAACGCTACACCTACGCCGACTATTTGGCGTGGCAGATAGAGGAGCGTTTGGAATTGATAAAGGGTTGGATATCGCGAATGTCCGCGCCGAACCTCAATCATCAGCGTATTTCGTTAGAAATTACGATGGCGTTTGGCAATCACTTTGCGGGACACCCGTGCAATTTGTTTGTTGCGCCCTTCGATGTGCGGCTGCCGCGCAAAAGCAAGCAAGACAAACAAGTTTATACGGTAGTACAGCCCGACCTTTGTGTGATTTGTGACGACGAAAAATTAGATAAACGCGGCTGCATCGGCGCGCCCGATTTGGTAATTGAAATATTGTCGCCTGGCAACAGCAAAAAAGAAATGCGCGAAAAATACGACGTATATGAAGAAAGTGGCGTGCGCGAGTATTGGCTCGTAAGCCCATCAGAAAAAACGGTGGTCATTTATACACTCAACCAAAACCAAAAATATATAGGTTCGCGGCACTACACCGAAGACGACATCGTTCCGTCGGTCATTTTCCCCGACCTCAAAGTGGTACTGATGGACGTTTTTAAAGGTATGATTGACTGAAAATAAGTTTAAAAAATCAATTTCAGATATGTTAGTACAAACAATTTATACGCAAACTACGGCATCGGGTCATCTGATTTTAGATGTTCCAACTGGTTTTTTGAATAAAGATTTAGAAGTTGTTTTAGTAATCAATGAACCCAAAACTACTAAATCTACTTATGATTTTTCTGGATTTGCAGGAAAATTAGAATGGCGGGGCGATGCTTTGGCGGAGCAGAAACGTTTGCGAAATGGAGAATAAGCGTTATTTCAAACATATATAATTTACTAATAATATTATTTTAATTAAAAATTAATAAAACCAAAAAAATGGCATATTCAAATAAAGTATTAGACCACTTCCACAACCCTAAAAACGTAGGTACGTTGGATAAAAGCAAGAAAAATGTAGGCACAGGCTTGGTCGGCGCGCCCGAATGTGGCGACGTGATGCGGTTGCAAATCGAGGTAGATGACGCGACGGGTCTTATCACCGACGCGAAGTTCAAAACCTTCGGCTGCGGCTCGGCTATCGCCTCGTCGTCGGTCGCTACCGAGTGGCTCAAAGGCAAAAGCCTCGACCAAGCCGTGGGCATCGACAATATGGACATCGTTGAGGAACTCGCGCTGCCGCCCGTAAAAATTCACTGCTCGGTACTCGCCGAAGACGCTATCAAGGCGGCTATCAACGACTACCGCGTCAAAAACGGTATGGAGCCTATCCTCGAGGAGGAGAAAATCGTACACTAAGAAGCGTACACTAATTACAAATTATGGCGTACAGCGATTTTACTGCCATGCAGTTGGCGCACCGATTTGGTGTGAAATTTAAAGGCGTGCCGTTATTTGCGAACGCAAAAGCCGTTGCGCCTACTGCGTGGCTGCTCGAAACGCTGCGAAAGGGCAAAGAGTTAGGTTTTGGTAGCGAAAAATCGCGCTCCGAACGCCTCGTTACGCCCGTTTTATTGGAGTTGAGCGATATAAACGAACATTCTTTTTCGGTATATTCGGGTTTAAATTTAGACGTAGATGCGGAAAGCGGCTTGCGCGGCGAATGTGATTTCATTTTTTCGCATAGCCGTATTCAAGACTTCATCACCGCGCCGATTTTTTGTATCACCGAAGCCAAAAAGCAAGATTTGGAACAAGGTATTGTACAATGTGCAGCGCAATTAATTGCCGCTTATCGCTACAATCAGCAGGAAGGCGCAGCCGTGCAAACGCTTTACGGGTGTGCGACGACGGGCGTAGAATGGCGGTTTTTGGTGTATCAAGATAACGAAATTCGCATCGACGAAGACCGCTACCTTATCAGCGAACTACCGCAATTGCTCGGCGTATTGCAACACATTATTACGGCTTCAAAGCCGAATGTAAACTAAAAAAATTATTAAATATACTACATTATGTTATTCGTATCTGAACGTGCTTCCGAGAAAGTACGCGCCTTGATGGGCGAAGCCAAAGTAAGCACCAACGACTATTTTGTGCGCGTGAGCGTGGTGGGCGGCGGCTGTTCGGGCTTGTCGTACAAAATGGATTTTGATAACGAATCCAAGCCGAACGACCAAGTTTTTGAAGATAAGGACATCAAATTAGTGACCGACCTCAAATCGTTTTTGTACTTATGCAATACCACTTTGGAGTTTTCGGACGGGCTGAACGGCAAGGGTTTTTATTTTAATAATCCGAATGCCGAACGCGAGTGTGGCTGTGGCGAAAGTTTTGCAATATGATATTTCAACCGTAGTAAAGTCCAAAAATCATTATTTTAGCGAATAAAAACCAATCAAAAAGGTTTTTATTCGCTTTTTTAGTGTATTATAGTAATAGTTAATAAATAAATATTTATCTTTGAAGTCTTTATTTTAACTGCCTGATTAAAACCCCACTATTTATATTGTTATTGAAAACCAATACAACCTATGAAAATCAATTTTACTCCAAAAGGAAAACGCCACACCCTATTATTATTATCAATATTGAGTTTTTTACTGCTGTTCGCTACTCGCGTGAGCGCGCAAATGCGCTACCAAATCATTGTGCGGACGGTCACAACGACCATTCCCGACTGCGACCCTGGTTTTTTTGAAGGCGCGTCCGACCCGACCTGGTCGTGGTCTGGCGGCGTGAGCAACAACTGTTATTCTACCAGTTGCAACGGCTGTTCGCGTAGCCCGAACACCACGCTCTACGACCAAACTTTTACCTGTTTGTCCGAAAAACCCGCCTCCGTAGCCATACGTTTTGAGGCTGGCGAAGACGATAGCGTCCTGCCTTCTTGTAATCCAATCACGGGCAATCCTGCTGGCGGTTATGGCGGCGGCTCTGCCAATCGCACCGATATTATAAACCTCCCAATTGGTACGGGAACGACAAATCAAACTTTTTCCGTTACCGTAAATGGCGGCTGTAACGGTAACTATACCTACACTTTCGACCTCATCGTTTCGGGCGCATTTCAGCCCGTACCTGGCAACGACAACGCTTGCGCTGCCGCGCCAATATTGACTAATAATACCCAAATTAATAGCAATAATAACTGCGCGACCGTAGAAGCGGGCGAGGTAGATGCGCCTGCGGGCAACGTCGCGCCGAGCAATACGGTCTGGTATTCGTTCGTTGCGCCGCCGAGCGGCTACGTTACGGTAAGTACTGACCACGGCGCGACCAACTTCGATACCGAAATAGCACTTTGGCACGCTGCCAACGGCACTTGTCAGTTTAGCAATATGCAAGCGGTCAATTCCGACGACGATATAACCATTTTGATTAATAGAAAATCGGAAATAAGCCAACAAGAATGTTTAGTGCCTGGCGATGTTTATTATGTACAAATGGACGGAGACGACCCTGGCGAAACAGGTAATTTCGGCTTGACCGTACAAGATTTGGGCGGCGCGGGTCCTGCGCCAAACGATAGAGTTTGCAACGCTATCAACCTGGGTACGCTGCCCGCGCAAGGCGTAGTTGGCAATATGAATGTGAGTACTTATGCTAATTTTTGTGCTACCGCCAACGGCGACCCGAACCCGGGCTGGCTACTCAACGGCGTAGATCAAGGCGTGTGGTTTTCGTTCACGACGAGCGCAACGCCGTCGCCGCGTATCACTATCGAGGCGAAAAGCGACCCGACAAATAGAGGTGACGACATTAATTTGCAACTCGCATTATACAAAGTCACTAATCCGACTCCCTGTACCGCTACGCCTACGTTCACCAAAGTAGGCGACAGTTTTTTGATTGCGCCTTACGGCGAAAGCCTCGACGCAACCTGCCTCGACCCCAACTCTACTTATTATATACTCGTGGACGGCTACCAAGACCCTGTGGGTATTTTGGGCGGCGTACAAGGTTATTTTGGTTTGGAGGTACGCGACGGCAACCTCGTTCGTGCTGGTGATATGATGTGCAACGCACAAAATTTAGGCACTGTACCCGCAGGCGGTTCGGTCGGCGTGCCGCCGCTATCGCAAAGTAATGTGTGCGCTACCGATACCAACGACCCTACGCCTGGACGTTGGACGAGCGAGCAAGGCGTATGGTATTCTTTTGTTGCGCCGCCGAGCGGTTCTGTTCTTATTGAAGCCGTCAGCGACAACGTGATTTGCCTCACCTGCGACCCTATCGACATTGAATTAGCCATTTATTCTACTGCTAATAATGTGTGTACCAACGACCCTGCGCAGATGATAGAGTTTGATAGCGAATATTCGATTGGCTTTTTTGACGAAGATTGGCGCGTCAGATGCTTAGACCCAGGCAGAAGATATTGGTTGTTTTTGGACGGTTCTTCTACGTTGGGACAAGCGGGAACGTTCGGCTTCACTATCACCGACGACCAACGTTTTCCTGCCCCGAACGACGAAGCCTGCAACGCGATACCGATGGGCGTAGGGCAACTCGTACTCGGTACGCCGCAGGTGCGCAACAATCAAAATAATTTTTGTGCCGATAACGTCCTCGAGCCTACGCCGCCGTTCGGTAACGAACACTCGGTATGGTACACTTTCGTCGCGCCTGCGAGCGGTAGCGTACAGATAGATGCTAATAATTTATCCTTATTATCGGATATTATTGACCTACAAGTGGCTGTTTTTGATAGAGGAACTGCGCCCTGCAACCCTGCCAACACCTTTACTTTGCAGCCCGGAGCCGACGAACTGTTCGTCAGTCCGTTAGATATTCGGCACGTCGTAAACTGCCTTATTCCTGGCAACACTTACTATATTTTAGTAGATGGACAAGCGAGTTTGGTGTCGCCCGACTGGGCTTTTGGAGAGTTTAACCTCACTATTACGGCGATAGACCGCGACCCTGCCGCGCCTAACGACCTGCCGTGCGCCGCTATTCCGCTCGGCTTACCCGCGCCGATAGTCCAAACCGTACCCGCCGCAGGTAGCAATCACGGCTCTCAAAATAATTATTGTGCAACAAGTGGCGCGCCCGAGCCTGGCTCGAATAGTCTTACGCCCGACCAAACGGTCTGGTACTCTTTTGTTGCGCCAAGCACCACCAATGTACACATTACTATCACAACAGATAGTCCACTTTGCCTCGCAGCAGGCTGCGACTGGATGCTCACCGAAGCCGCCGTTTACGACCTCACAAGTGGCACTTGCGGCGCAGGAACATGGCGCGAACTCAATGTAGATGCAGGTTTGATTAATATTCCGCCCGACTGGGAGGCGGACGTGCCATGCCTAATACCTGGCAGAACTTACTACGTCATGGTACAAGGCGGTAGCATCAATAATCAAGGGCATTTTGATATAAAAATAGAAGCGATACCTGCTCGACCGTTCCCGACCAACGATTTACCTTGTCAGGCAACGCCGTTAGGCAACGTGTTTGCGAGTGCCGCAGGCGTGACTTTGCTCAATCAATCTAACCTCTGCGCCGATAACGTGAACGAACCTACCGCGACCGCTTTTGGCTCTGACCACACGGTTTGGTACAGTTTTACCACGCCTGCCACGGGCGGACCTTACGGCGTGAACGTGTTTGCGCAAAGCACCACCATCAACCCGTTAGCGCAAGCTGCCATCGACCCGCAATTAGCGGTATTTGAGTTTCCGACGGGTTGCGCGAACGCGACCACATCTTACATAGAAAAAAAATCGGAGTACGACATCGTCGATTTACCGATATTGAGCGAAAGCATGGACGTACATTGTTTAGAACCCAATCGTACTTATTATATTATGCTGGACGGTTCGGTCAATTTGCTCTCGGAAGGTAATTACGACTTGACCGTGAAAGCGATTACCGCGCATCCGATTGCGCCAAATAATTTGGCGTGTCAAGCACTAAATTTGGGTACTATCAACCCGACGGGTACAACGGGTACGATGGCGACCAATTATACTAATTTTTGTGCCGATACAGAACAAAACGAGCCAAATAATGGCTTCGGCATCGACCGAACAGTTTGGTTCAAATTCACTACGCCGAACGGCGGTGCAAATATGACCTACGATGTCACGGCGCGCCTACAATCCGACCCGAACAACCAAGGCGAAAACCTCAATATTCAAGCGGCGGTGTACAAATCCACGAACGGCTGCGCCTTCGGCGGCTTGCAATATATCGACTCCGACGACCCATTATTAAGCAATAATGCTGATGTAAATACGCATTGCTTAGACGCAAATACGACCTATTACATACAAGTAGATGGCGTGAACGACCCGACGGGACTTTTTGGGACTATCGAGGGCTATTTCGGCTTGACCTTAGAAGTCACCGCTTCTGGACCCCGTCCGAACAACGATAATGCTTGCAACGCGGTTGCGCTCGGCACAGTTCCCAATGGCGGAACGATTAATAATAATGTAATTTATAATAACTATTGTGCTACCACACAAGCGGGCGAACCCGACCCGAATGCGTTTAACATTGATAAAACGGTCTGGTTTACTTTTGTTGCGCCTGCGAGCGGCAACGTGCGCGTACAAGCGTTCAGCCAAAGCAACGACCCTATCGACTTGCAGTTAGCGGTGTACAAAACCCTCAACGGCTGTACTTTCCCGATGGTAGAAATGGCGAGCGATTATGACGGGCTGGGCTTAGTCTTCGACGAGGATTTGGACGCGGGTTGTCTGCGCCCGCTTGCTACTTACTACCTACAAGTAGATGGCGAGGGCAGCAATAGCAACGATTTTGCCGACGGACAAGGCAATTTTAAGATAAAAATAGACGATTTGGGAGGTACAACCAATATTCCTTATAATAATGACGTTTGCAACGCCTACGATTTTGGTACGGCAGGCGCGCAAACGGGCAAGTACAACGAAACGAATACTTGTGCCGATATTGAGCTATTTGAGGTAGGCGACGGTCACTCCGATTATACAGTTTGGTACAAATTTATTGCGCCGCCGAGCGGCAGAGTCAATATCGATTTGAAAGCCTTGGGCGGTGTACTTGGCTTAGATAGCGAGCTGCATTTGTACAGCAGCAGCAATAATACTTGCACGGGTACGCTCAATAGCATCGAGTCTAACTACTTCCCTTCCGCGCTCATCGACGAGCATATCGATGCCGATTGCTTGGTGCCTGGCGGTACTTATTTTATACAAGTGGACGGCGCGGGCTTGATAAAACAAGGCAATTTTGATATAAAATTGGAGGACGCGCTCCCTAATTACGCTACCGCGCAACCCGCGAATAACGATTGCGCGAACGCTACGACTGTTCCCGTCACGCAAGGCGCGTGCGCGCCACAAACCTTTAATTACGGCAACCCGACCGTGTCAATGCCTGGCTCTTGCAACTCGAACAGCAATTGCGGCGATACTTGGTACAGTTTCGTGGTGCCTGCCAACGGCTTAGTGCAAGTAGCGGGCGACGACGATGCTATCGGCGGCGTGATTAACGGCGATTATTCCAATCTGCACATCAACGCCTACACAGGCGGCTGCGCGGCACTTACGTCTATCGCTAACGCTTGCGCATCTGGCGGACAAGGCGTACCGAACGACCCCGACCCTGTTTTCGAGCTTGCCGCAACACCTGGCAGTACCGTTTATTTGCAGGTATTTGGTGGTGGTGACAACGATTTTGGCGAAGATTTTACACTTTGCGTCACCGAAAAATGCGGCGCAGACAATTGCGCGAACGCTATCGCGATGATTCCGCAGCAGTGGTATTGTTGGAACACCAATAATCAGACTGGCGAAAGTGTCGCCGCAGGTCAGGGTTATCCTGAATGCACGTCGTTGAACGACCCAAAACATTCTTTATTTTATAAATTCCGCTCCGATTGCAACGGCGACAGCCTCACGCTCAATATTCGCGGCGCGCAAATAGGCGGACAGTGCTTGCTCGGGGTCACCTCTACCGACGGTTTCAGCTTGTCCTTATTTGAAGACGCTACGCCGTGCGACGGAGTCCCGACCCGCGTAGTAGATTGTCAGTCTTTTCGCAAATGTACGCACCCTGGCATCATCAATTGGTCGCGTACTTATACTGGCTTAACGCCAAACAGCGACTATATTTTAATGATTGATAGCAACGTGCCGCTCTTTACTGGCGGTAACGATTTCGGCGAAATTATGGTGCAAACTCGTGGCAATCCGCGTGTAACGCTCACGTCGCCGCCGATAGTTTGTAAAGGCGTACCGACTACTATCACTGCGCATACGCAGGGCGGTCGCGCACCGTTCACCTTCAATTGGAACAACGGCACTACCGCCACAAACACAGGTACAGACAGTACTTTGACGAACGTGACGGCAGGCACATACAGCGTCACCGCTACCGACGCACGCGGCTGTACAGGCACAGCAACTATTATTGTTACAGATACTACAACTTTAATTGTGTTGGTGCTTACGCAAACCGCGCAGCCTACTTGCGCGAACACGCCGAACGGCGCAGCGAACGCAGCCGCTACTGGTGGCGTACCGCCCTACACTTACGCATGGGATAATAGTATCACAACAGCGAATAACACAACGCTAACCGCAGGTTTGCATACCGTAACGGTAACGGATAGTAAGCTATGTACGAGCGTAGCGACTATCAATATAACTGGACCTAATGTATTGACAGTCAGCGCGATAGTTACTAATGTAGCTTGCAATTTGCCTAACGGCGGTATTAATATTACTACCAACGGCGGAACGCCAACATTAACTTATCTTTGGTCTAATAATACCACATTAGAAGACCTCGCAGGTGTGCGCGGCGGCACATACACCGTTACGGTAACGGACGCGAACGCTTGTTCCGCCACCATTTCGGGTACAGTAATTGAGGCTACGCCGCTTATTGCTGCGCCAACGGCAACCAACGTTTTTTGCAACGCAGGCAATAACGGCAGCGCGACCGCTAACGCAAGCGGCGGCACGCCTCCGTACAGATACAACTGGACGAATACACAGACTACGCCTGCTATCACAGGTTTGGTGGCTGGCGTTTACGGCGTGACCGTCACCGACGCGGCGAATTGCACTTATGCCACAAATATTACGGTCACGCAGCCGCAGCCGATAACCGTTACGATGCAGCAAACGGCAGTCGTCGCTTGTTTCGGCGAATGCACCGCTACCGCTACTGGTTTGCCGCAAGGCGGAACAAGTCCTTATGCTTACAGTTGGAACACTACGCCCGCACAAACTACGCAAACAGCAGTAGGACTTTGTGCAGGAACATACAGACTGACGGTGACTGACGCAAATTTTTGTGACCAAATAGGTAGTATCACGATTGCACAACCAAACGCATTAACAGCAACCGCGACCGCAGGCGCAACCGCGAATTGCGGACAGTCTGACGGCACAGCGACCGCCGACGGCATAGGCGGAACTGCGCCTTATATGTATGCGTGGGATAATTTTGAAATCACGAAAATCGCCGTCGCGCTTCCACTCGGAACGCATACCGTTACCGTAACGGACGCGAACGGTTGTACCAAAACAGCGACTGTAAGCGTACTAGAAACGCCGCCAATTACTTTCGGTACACCTAATATTAATAATGTAACTTGTAACGGCGCGTGCAACGGCTCTATCTCTGTATTGATTGCCACTAATGGCGTACCGCCCAATACTTATGCTTGGTCTAACGGCTCGGTTTCGGGTACTATTCTTAATGTATGTGCAGGAGTTTATACCATTACCGTTACCGACAGCAAGGGCTGCTCCGCTACCGCAAGCTATACGATTACCGAGCCGCCGATATTGAGTGTAAACGTAACCGCTATTACTCCGCCGCTTTGTAATGGTGGCAATAATGGTACGGCTATCGCCGACGGCGCAGGCGGAACGCCGCCATATATTTATACTTGGGACACGCCGTTTACGGGTAGAACCGTACCAAATTTGACCGCAGGTACACACACTGTAACCGTGACGGACGCGAATAATTGCTCCGCAACGAGTAGTTTTGTCGTGACCGAACCGTTGCGCTTAGTCGCAACTATCAATAAATTAGCTGATGTAAAATGTTTTAATGATACCGACGGTCGGGCGATAGCTTCCGCTACGGGCGGCACAGGCGCGGTCACTTATCGTTGGGATAATAATATTACCACAGCCATAAATGCCACATTAACCGTAGGTACGCATACCGTTACCGTCACCGATGCGAATAATTGCACGTCTTCTGCTACCGTTATTATCAATAATGCTACGCCAATAGTGGTACTAATAACGCTCAATAGCCCTGTATTATGTCACGACGGCACTACTCCTGCCTTGGCTTCGGCTACGGGCGGCGCGGCTTCTTATACTTATTTATGGTCGGATAATACCAATATTGCCGCTAATACGCTGACGGGCGGATTGACGTACACCGTCACGGCAACGGGCGTAGACGGCTGTACAAACAGCGTAAGTATTACGTTAAGCAACCCTAATTTGATGGAAGCGGTAGTTTTAGTTTTTGGGCAATCGCAATGTGGCGCAGCCACAGGCGGAGCTACCGCAAGCGGTATCAACGGCGTTGCGCCTTATACTTTTCTTTGGGATAACGGTGTTGCGACAGCTACCAATAATACCTTAAATGCAGGTACGCACACCGTATTAGTGACCGATGCGAACGGTTGTACTGCCGTAGGCACGGGCGGCGTAGGGCAAAACTCTACCTTAGCCGCGAGTGTACAAAGTACTACGCCTGTTCGTTGCAACGGACAAAGTTCGGGCGCAGCTACGATATTAGCTACGGGTGGTTTTGGTGGAAACTACACTTATATTTGGGACGGCGTGAGCGGCGCGGCTACTAATTCCGCTTTAGCCGCAGGCACACACACGGTTGTAGTGAGCGACGGCACGGTTTGTACGGTGCAAGTTGTCGTGAATATTACGCAGCCGCTTGTATTGACGCTAAGTGCCTCACCTTTACAGCCTGCTCGATGCAGTGCCGACAACGGCGAAGCCATCGCTCGAGCAGTCGGCGGAACGCCACAATACACTTTCTTATGGGATAATGCGGTGCTTATCGCAACAAATAACACGCTCAGTAGCGGCGTACACGACGTAACGGTCACGGACGCAAGCGGCTGTACGACTTCGGCGACTGTTACTATTGGGCAGTTAGCCCCCTTGCGAGTCACCGTAGTAGCTACCGCCGCCGCAAATTGCAATCAGGCAGACGGCGCAGCGCAAGCGAACGGATTAAGCGGACAGCTTCCTTATACTTTTCTTTGGGATAATAATGTCAATACAGATATTAATACAACATTGAACGCAGGTACGCATTTTGTGACGATAACCGACGCGACGGGCTGCTCTGCTTCGGCGAGTATCAATATAGCTAATGCCAACGGTTTAGCAGCTAATTTGGTGAGTAAAAGCGATGTGAGTTGTAATGCAAGTTGCAACGGGCGAGCTACCATAGCGGTATTAGGAGGTACGACACCATATAATATAGTGTGGTCAAATGCGAATTTGAATGGCTTGAACCTCAGCAGTTTATGTGCAGGAACGTACACCGCGACGATTACAGATGCTACGGCTTGCACGGTCAGTATTGCGGTAAGCATCACACAACCTGAGCCAATCCGCTTAGTGACGCGGCAGGTTAGCGGTGCTACTTGCGGCGACAACGGCGTAGGCGAAGTAGTGATTGTAGGCGGCACACCAAGCTACAACTATCTTTGGGATAGCGGTACGCCGCCGTCGCAAAACCCTGTTAGCGGCTTGTCGCCAACTACGCATACCGTCACTGTTATTGATAATAATGCTTGTACGGCTGTCGCTAATTTGACCATACAAAACTTACAAACACTACGAGTAACGACGACCGCAACTACCGCCGTGCGCTGTACGGGGCAAAGCAACGGCGCAGCTACGGCGGTCGGTGCGGGCGGAACTGCGCCTTATACTTATGCCTGGGACAACTCCGTAAATACGGCGCGTGATACGACTTTGGCGGCTGGAACGCACTTCGTTACGGTCACGGACGCTACGGGTTGCTCTACGCAAACCTCCGTCACGATACTACAACCGACACCGCTCATCGTTAATTTCCCGGCGGTGCTTAACGCCGCTTGTAACGGCACAAAACTCGGCAGTATTTCCGCCGCAGGCGATGGCGGTACACCTTTATATACTTATTTATGGAGTACCTCGAGCGCGGCGGCTACTATTAGCGGCTTACCGCCTGCCACTTACACCGTTACGGTAACGGATAAAAATAAGTGTACCTTGACTGCCGAACAAATAATTTTGGATACGCCAAACCCTCTTATTGATAGCATTAGCAATAGGGCGGCTATTTGTTTTGGCAACAAAGACGGACGTTTGCAAGTATATGCCTCGAGCGGTTTGCCGACCTACACTTATATATGGAGTAACGCGGTCGCGACGGACATAAACACGAATTTAGGTGCGGGACGCTACACCGTGACGGTGACGGACGCGCGCGGCTGTATCACCTCGCAATCCGCTACGATAACGCAGCCGTTGGCAATAAAAGCGGACGCGATACTCACGCCGCCGTCGTGCTACGACCTACCTACTGGAACGGTCACGATAGTCAATATTCGCAACGCGCAAAACATACGCACGCTGACTTACGGGTTTGACAACGGTACGCTGACGCGAGATAGCGCGTGGCTCACGGTTTCGCCTGGCGCGCATACCGTGAAGCTGATGGACGAACGCGGTTGCGAATGGACAAAAGCAATTAATATGCCTTTCGGCTTAACAACGACGGTGGACGCAGGCGCGGACGCATTTATCAACGTCGGCGATACGCATCAACTCACGGCGACACTCAATAATTTTGCAGCCGTGACCTATAATTGGTTTCCTGCTACGGGTCTGTCTTGCACGACTTGCAAAGCTCCTATCGCTACGCCGTTGGTCACTACAACCTATATAGTGAGCGTCACCGACCCGAACGGCTGCACCGATACCGACGAAGTGACGATACAGGTCACGCCGAAATACGACGTGTATATTCCGAATATATTTACGCCGAACGGCGACGGACCGAACGACGGTTTCACCGTTTATGGCGGTCGTGCCGCTACCAAAATCAACTTGATGCGCATTTTTGACCGTTGGGGACAATTGGTGTATGAAGGCAAAGACATGATACCGAATGAGCCTACCAAAGGCTGGAACGGTACGTTTAAAGGGCAGGTTTTAACGCCGCAGGTTTTGGTGTATTATATAGAAGTGCAGTTTGCCGACGGCACAACGAAGCCGTATAAAGGCGATGTGACGCTGATGCGGTAAGGGCAGTGAACAACGAACAGTGAACAACGCACAGTTTTTAGTTTGTACCCCTCTGATGTTGCCACCCGACGGCGTGCGCTGTTACCGCACGTTTTTACCCTTACCGTTTTGTGATGTCACAAAATTGGCGGTTATTGTCTGTTACACTCGCTGTAACGCGCTTGGCGGCGTCCCCCACCTATTAGGTGGTGTGGTACTCTGTGTTATCCAGACTTTCCTCACCCGATTGCAATCGGGCGCGATAGAGCAGTCGGGCAATTAGTACCGCAAAGGTGGGTTTTTTATTGCTAAATATAGCTCATAAGGGTATGTTTTGATGGTGAATTATGAAAGAGAAGAAATTTAATATTTTTCAGAATTATACACTCGTTGGCTAATCCCGAAACCTATAAGATTTGAAAAACCTTATAGGTTTAAATATCAGTTACGTCAGTTACTTACACAACAAAATATTTTTGATATAACAGATGTAGCCAATTAATATACAATTTCGTATTTTTTTGACGAAATAGAACTTTTGTAGCTGTCGTTTACGTTGTGATACATATCTTTCGGACAAACTAAAAACTACAATTAAACTACAATCAAAGATAAAAAATCAAAAAAGCAGTTATGTTCATAGAAATATCAACGGATAAAAACCGTCTCGACCGCGCCAAAATACACGATTTCCTAACTAATCGCTCCTACTGGGCAAAAGGCATACCGATGGAGGTAGTGGAGCGAAGTATCGTAAATTCTTTGTGCGTTGGCGCGTATGAAGGCACGCAGCAAGCGGGTTTTGCGCGTGTCATCACCGATTATGCTACCTTTGCGTGCATCTGCGATATGGTCGTGTTTGAGGAATTTCGCGGACAACATATTTCCAAGCAAATCATGGCGTATATTATGGCGTTGCCCGAATTGGCGCAGCTCCGCCGAACGATGCTTTTTACCTTAGATGCGCACGGTTTATACCGGCAATTTGGCTTCGAAAACTCCGCGAACCCCGAGCGAATGATGCAAATAGCAAGTATGAATGTATATAAGGAACACGTTTAAGTAGATTTAACAATATTGATACGTTATTCCTTTGCTTAAAATTGCCAAAACAGAATCCTAACGATTTTATTACCTGTTTTTATTTCGTTTATCTTCACGTTTTGCGCGCCTACGTTATGTAGTATTTTTTGTAGTTTTGGGAGGTGTTTCGCTCGCGAAATCAGGCTCGAAAACCATCTACTTTGGGTGCGGACGGTTGCGCTTTCGCGAATCATCTGCGCCACAAAAGCCGTTTCGCCGCCGTCGCACCATAGCTCGTTGGGCTGTCCGCCAAAATTAAAGGCTTCGTTAGTATCGTTGGTGGGTCGGAGGGCATTATTTTTTTGTGCGTTTTCGTCAATCGCCTCTTGCATCGAGCCAAAAAACGGCGGGTTGCACATCGTACAGTCAAACTGCTCGTTGGGTTTTAGTAAGTGATTAAATATACTTTTGGGCTGGCTTTGCCAACGCAACTCTATGTGTTTATGGTGCGACGTATTCGCCGCTACGATTCGTTTTGCCCATTCTACCGCTTTTTTGTCTGTGTCGGCGGCTACAAATTGCCAGCCATACAAGCTGTGACCGAGCAAAGGGTAGATACAGTTCGCACCGCTACCGACATCGAGTATTTTTACTTTTTTGCCCGTCGGAACAACGCCTGCTTCGCTCAGTATATCGGCAATATGATGCAGATAATCAGCGCGACTCGGCACGGGCGGACAGAGGTAGCCCGCAGGCAGACTCCAATTTTCTACCCGATAGGTATGCAGCAACAAGGCTTTATTGAGCAAAAAAACAGCATTTGCATCTTGAAACGGCAGACTCACGACACCCTGCGCCGTAGTGAGCAGATAGTCGTGCAGGGCAGGAACGGCTTTGGCGAGTGCGGCGAGGTCGTAGCCGTCGCGGTGCGCGTTGCGCGGGTGTAGTGTGGGCGGTCGCATATTAATTACGGTTGAATTGGTGCAAATATACCGCTTTTTTGAGTAAGGAATTTGCACCCATTTTTTATTTTATATTAAAAATAAACGAAATTATATATTAGTTGGCTATATTTGTTACACTAAAAATATTTTATACAAGTGACTGATATTTAAAAACCTTATAGCTTTGGCAAAACAAAAAACGGATATTGTTTATAACACAAAGTTATTCGTATTATAAACAATATCCGATTACTTTTTCGCGAAAAATCCCACGAGCTAAATCACATTACTTCACCGTCAGCCGAATACCGTTACTATGGCTCGTAAACTCGGGCGCGTACATACATTGTATCGTAGCGATGCCGCACGAAAAGTTGCCTTGCTGCTGCACCGTCACGGGGTACTCAAAAATGTAAGTACCTTTGCGCAGATGGTCAAAAAAGAAATTAGTCGCAGCGTCGCGCGTCTCTTCGTAGTAGCCCAAACCGCCCTGATACTTGTAGGTGCTGACCGTATTGATAGGTTCGAAGCCTGCCGCTCTGCCGTCTTTGAGATGGACGTACTCCATATCTCTATCGGCACGCAGCTCGATGCGCATCGTCAGCTTGTCGCCAACACTTAGGCTGCTGCCGTCGGGTATTGCTACCAATTTGTCGCCGAGCATCGAGCTTTCTTTTTTCATAATCGTCTTAGTGAGTTGTAGCGGCGTGTCCTTAAAGTTCTGTATTTTGTCCAACTGCTCGAAGTATTGCCAATACACGCTGCCCCAAGCGGGTACTTTATTCGTGTTTTTTACCTTCACGGTACTCATATTTGGTGTGATTTCGGCGGCAGCCCACTTCGTTTTGAAGTAGCCGCTTCCTGCCTCTGTCTGTACATACTTCGTGTTTGCTGCCTGCGGCGCACCTACTTTGGCTATCGCCCAATCCCCCACTTTTATCTCAGGAAAATTGTCTGCCAGCAGCCAATTATCGCCCGTGCGCAATAGCGCGTACACCGCAGCAGCGGTCGCTTTGGTGGTGTGCCAAGCGTTCGTTTGGCGGTTTTTGAGTAGCCACGTTTTTAGTGATTCTACGGCGGCGGCATCTTTGCCCACCTCATCAAACACCTCTATCAGTAAGGCTTGCGTTTCTATCGGCGACTCGTACCACCAGTAGCCACGCGGATATTGCCAATACATACCCATTTCGTCGCTTTTTAGGGCGCGTTCTTTTAATGATTTGAGTATCAACGCCGCCGTAGTAGGTTTGGCGTTGCGCGAAAGCGATAGCGCAATCATGCCCTGTGCGTAGTCGTTTTGGGTGAGCCAATATTTTTCGCATTGCGTATAATAATAGTTTAATACGTCCGTTGTATTCTTATCCGTATTAGTATTAGTATTATTACTAGCAACAAAAAACGACCGCGAATACAAGTATTGTACCTGTTCGTAGTTCAAATGATTGTCTTCCCATTTGGTTTTTTTCTGTGCTACGCTATATTTTATTTTGTTATAATCCTCCACCAAGCGCGCATCGCAATACACTATTGCTTTATTTGCCATCGCTACGGCTTTACTGTCGGCGGTCACGCCTAATTTATTCAAGTGACCGATGCCCTCCAATATATATTGTGTGATATAACGGTCGTCGCGTCCGCCTGCAAACCACACAAAACCGCCGTTGCTGCTCTGCCGTTGCTCCAATTTAGCGAACGCGGTACGCTGCTCGTTGCTCATCTTATTGAGGTCGAATAGCAGACCGATATTGCGGCGTTGCGCCTCCTCGCTTTGCGCGTCGAGTACCCAAGGCGTTTCGGCACGCAAGGCGTATTTGAGGTCTTCGTTTTTGCTGAGGTTACTGAGCATGGCATCAGTTCCGCGCCAAGCGTCGAACACTTTTTTTATTTTTGGGTGCGAATTAGCCACCGACGTAGCCAAACTATTGGCGTAATACCGCGAAAACAACTGCTCCGAACACTCGTGCGGGTACTCCATCAGGTACGGCAGCGACTGTATCGCATACCATGCAGGGTTGGACGTGAACTCGAGCGTATAGTTTTGTTGCTGCAACGTTTTGCTTTGCATCGCCTTACCCATCGCTTTAAAGTCGAAAGTTTTGGCTTCGCCACCGCGCACAGGCAACGGCATTGTTTCTATCACCAATTGGCGATTAGTAAGTACAGGAAACGTGCTTTCTTCGCCGTCGCTGAACGTGCCGCTTTTGGCTACGATGCGCCAAGTGAGCGCGTCGGTGAAGCCGTCGGAGACGTGTAGTTGCCACGAAACGGGCGCGGATTGTAGCGCAGGCGCGTTAAAAGTAGTCGTATTGCTTGCCGCAACAAAGCGTTTCGTGACGTTTTCGCCTGTCACGGCGTTCTCCAATACCAGTTCCGCTGTTCCTGCTAAGGGCTGCTTAGTGAGGTTGCTTACCTTTGCGGTAATAGTGATGTCGTCGCTTTCGCGGATAAAACGCGGCATATTCGTAATCACCATCAAGTCTTTTTGCGTCACTACGCTCCGCTCAAAAGTAGCGGTTTGTAGGTCTTTGGTGTGCGCCAAACCCAAAAACTTCCAGCGCGTGAGGGCTTCGTTCATCGTGAACTTGATGATGACATCGCCGTTTTCGTCAGTGTAGAGGTTCGGGAAGAAAAAGACGGTTTCGTTGAGGTTGGTGCGGACTTTGGGCGCGTCTTTTGGCGCGGTTGGTTTATCTACGGCAGGCATACCGGGCGCAGTAAACGGTTGTTTGTCACCTGGGACACTATCCATTATCTGCTCCATTTTGCCTGTTGCTATGCCACCTGCTGCTGTTGCAACAGATTTGGCAACGGCAGCTTCAACATTTTTCATATTACCGTCCGACCTCATACTCATACTCGGCGCAGCACTATACAAAACAAGCCGCTCTCTACTATTATAATATTGATTATAAAAAGGAAAATCAAACCAGTTTTGCTCCCGATAGCTGCGCTCTATCCCTTCTTCGCTACTGTTATTATCTTGTACATTAAATAAATCAGCACCGATAGTATGGTAGCCGTCGCCGAGCGAAATATTCAGCAAACTATTATAAGTAGGAAAATAAGCTGCAGCGTAGCTATTTATAGCAAATTCGTCTAACGAAGCATCGTACATCGCCGCTAAAAGTTCGGCTGCAACCTTGTCTTTTTTCGCACCCGATACCTTGATGCGCCACTCTTCTTGCGCACCCGGCAGCAGCTTATCGCGAAAAGTACTAAACTCTATTTTGAGGTCTTTATTAGTCCACGGAACGTGTATAGTGCCGTCGGTAGCGGTAGCGCGGTTATTGCTTATCGCTATTATTTTATAATGAATATCGCCGCGATACGCCTCCAAAATAGGTACGGCAAAGGTAGCCGCACCGCTAAACCGCTCCGACCGAACAAGTTTATCTTTATCGTATAGCTCCAACCATAGCGTTGCGTTTTTGTAGCCACTCGCTACCATTATTTGCGCCGTTTCGTTGGGCTGATAAGCGGTTTTATCTTGGTTTACCCATAATAAATCGTTGTTCGGCGCGCTACTCGCTTTCGGCGAATAGACCGTAAAATAGGTTTTGTTTTCTATTTTATTACCCAAATTATCTTTGGTATTAATAACGGCGACGTACTCGCCTGCCGACCATGCACGCATAGAACCGACCTGCACCTGTGCATCTTTTTTACTATCAAAATCAGTTTGGTACAAGGCTTTGCCGCGTTCCCAATTTGGTTTTAGGTCTTCTTCGCCGTAGGCGTAATTCGGAAAATAAGCCTTAAATTCTTTTGCCTTAAAGAATTGCAGGTCGGGTTTCTCCCAATATCTATTGCGGAAAGCGGTGCTTGGTTTGCGTAAAGCAAATACCTCTACCGTACCTTTTGCCGCTTGGTGTACGCCATTAAGATTATTAGTAACAATACCGATTTTGAGCGTGCTATCTAAGGCGATACTCGCGGGCGCGGTGAGCGACGCAAGCAAGGAAATGTAGCCGACTTCTACGCTTACCGCTTGGCTATGTTGCTCGCCGTTCGTGTCTATCACATCGGCGTTCACGCTGTAAGTGAATACGGGTTTATCTTTTGCATCGACGGTTTTATCCGCTTCCGCGATGAATGTAATTTGGAGTTCTCCTTTATCGTTCGTCACGCCTGTACCTACTGCTATCTGCGTTTGACTGCCTGCGTAAGGCGAGTAGCCGCGCCAATAATAGTCCATATAAGGCAGCCGTGCGGTGCGCGTGACGGTGTATTTTACGGCTGCGCCGTCCAATACGTTGCCTGCCAAGTTTTTAGCCATTAGCTTTACCTCCACTTTGTCGCCTAAGCGGTATTCACCTTTAAGCGTATCAAATTTGACCTCAAAGCGGGGGCGTTTGTACTCCTCTACGCGGAAGTCGATGCTACCCAAATTTTCTACCATCAAGTTCATACGCCCAAGCAAACCGCCTGCGGGCGCGGTAAAGTTGCCATTAAAACTGCCATATTCGTTCGTGATAAACGATTGTCGCGCTACTTCCTGTCCGTTTGCATCTCTAAACGAAACGTCTATTTTCTTATTTGCCTTGATGCTCGGCATTTGTTTTTTGTCGTAAGACAAGGCAATACCTTTAAAATAAACCAACTGACCAGGTCTGTATATTTTTCTATCCAAAAAGAAATTCACCTGCTCGCGGTCTATCATTTCGCGGTCATACCCACCTGCGTACATATTATTATCGCTATAAAAGTCATCGTTTTTATAACTAATATGGACAAAAAGGTTGCGGTTAATTTTAGGAATAGTTACACTACCATTGGCATCGGTAGTGAGTGTATTTGTTGTTTTTTTGATATTAGAGCGCGAAGCATAATCGTAGTCGCCCGTGAGCAACTCCACTTTTGCGCCTACAAGCGGCTTACCCGTGAGCCTATCGGCAGCGATTAGCTGCATCGTACCTTTCTCTATTTTTTTGGTAAAATAAGTAATATTAGACACCGATACTACCGAGTAGCGCGCACCCATAGTAGATTTTTGGAAATTTTCGTTGTCACTCACCAACACATAATAGCGTCCCGACGGCATACCATCAAACCGCAGCTCTACGCCGTGCGTATTGTAATCGCCGTCGGTAGGTAGCGCGGTGTTGCCTTTTTTTAATGGTGTAATTTGTAGTACTTGCTCAAAAAACTTAGTGCGACCGTAGTCTTCGCTGCCTGCCTTTTGTTGCAATACTGCTTGTTCTTTTTCTGATAAAGCAATAACGCGCCAGTACATTTTGCTCATATTATTGTAATCCATACGACAGAGCCACGGCTCACCGATAGCATTTACGGCTTCAAATTGCAAGTTGCAAGACGCGGCTGTGATGCTGTTTCGGAGGTTGCGGCAAAGTTGTCCGCCGTAGCTTTTCGGGTACTTTTGTAGTGCAGCATCGAGTATTTCTACTGCTTTTTTCTTGTCCCATTTGTGGCTGTCGCCTTGTTTGGGCTGATAACCTGCCGCTTTTTCTATATATTGCTGCGCCAACGCGCTACTTACTTCGGCGTAGCCTTCGTTGTTTTCGTTCGCTTTTTGTAGGTTTTCTAAGGCTTTGGTATATACTTCTGTTTTATTGAGTATCGTCGTATTCGCATACGCATACGCCAATCGGCTCAAATTGACATCGAGCAAACCGCCCGCGTTTTTGGTCGTAATATTATGTGTGGTAATATCTTGGTAGCATTTGAGTACCGCCCATTTTTGCGAAAAATATTTATCGTCTTTTACGCCATTTTTTGTTTTTGGGAATGCAAAAGCGGCGAAGTTAGGCGCGTCGGCGAAGGCTTCGGGCTGCGTTAGCTCAAAAGCATAAACAGGTTCGGTGAGCGCGCTGTTCGTGTTCTGAAAATGCTGCACCGCACGATACGCCAAGTAGTCGTAGAGCATCGGGCGCAAGGCTTCGGTATTTACCTGCGGCGTGAGTATCGCCGCAAAATCTTGTATTTTCAGTTGTTTGAGGCGCGGCTCTTCGAGCGCGGCGAGGTGCAGCGCGGTAGCGCGGCGGTTGAGCTGCCCGAGCGTCTGGGTAGCGAGGTCGGCGGTCGAGTCGTCGTCCTCGAGTTCGGTGCGGCTCGATAGTTTATAGTAATTATTGTCGCGGTAACGCACATACATCTCGCCGAGCATAGATTGCATGATTTGTTTTTGTGGGAACTCCGCTTTTGCGGTTTCTGTTTCCCAGTCCGTTATGGACTTCTCGAAGCCGTTTTCGGTCAATTGACAATCAAACCTGCCCTTGTACGTCAGGGCTTTGATGGTTTGCGGGACGTTTTTGTCTTGTTGCGCGACAGCCAATACCGTGAGTACTTCGGTGCGCGCGGTCTCGTACTGCCCTTGCGCGGCGAGCGAGTCGATGCGCAGCCATTGCGCGGCGTAGTCGTCGCCGTTGCCATTAAAATTGTAGTTCATTTTTGGGGATTGTTGTTGCGCGTCGTCGCCACCAAACCAGCCGAAAAAGCCAGCGACGATGCTCAGGGTAAACCAAGAAAGGATAGATTTCATATTATTTTTTTTATGTGGGGGTATTGATGAAGAATGATAGTGTTACAAAGGTAGATGATTTTTTGGTGGGTTTTGGTGGGTGCGAGTAAATATATTGATTTTGTAATGTATTCTTGCATTTGGACTGATATTACGCAGGCAGATTATTATTTTAGTTCTTTTTACTTGTTTACATGATTGCGTAGCTATCTCAACCGTTTTATCGTACAGATAAATCGACTATTTTTGTCACTTTTTTGGGTATAACTAAT
>JAYWGJ010000227.1:0-6215 GCA_043778315.1 Saprospiraceae bacterium
TTGCAGCACGGGTAGCACCGAGATTTCTGTCCATCCAGGTTTTTCCTGTGGTAGGGTTAGTTACATCTACGATGGCAGTTGGGTTTGCTGGGTTACACATATTAGGCACTCCGAGTACACCAACTGTAGTCGTACCACAACCCTGAGGCGTAGAGTTAGTACACCAGGTAAATGCTCCTGGAAGGGTAGGCTTGCCAGTAGCCGTTAGGGTAATAGACTGACAGCCTAACGCATTAAAAGTACCGCTTGCAGAGAAAGTTACGCCATTTTGGGTAGCAGATATATTGTAGGAACCCAATTGAGTAATATTGGCAAATAAGGTCATGGTAACGCCACTCACGGCAACGCCCATGGTCATTGTGCCATTGATTGTACCCGAACCTGTACAGCCAGTTCCTCCGTATGCAGCGACGATGCTTGTACCGCTAGAAGAAGAAGAGGTCGCGGCTGCGAGGCAGTCCCATCGCGGTGCGGCGGCTGTACCATTGTTGAGCTGTAAACAAGATACAGAGGAGTTGTAAATAATCAACCCTGTGGCAGGAGAGGCAATGCCATCGCGCTGTGCTTGGGTCATGCGCGGCACGAGCATTCCTTGATTGTCAGATTGCACATCTAATGCTGCCGACGCATCTGCGGCAGAGTTGTCGGTGTTGATAGCAACGCCTTGGGCATTCGATTGAAAATTGAATGTAAAAAATATGGCGATTAAAATTAGAATTTTATTCATCTTGTTGTTATTAAAAATGTGAAATTGTTGAAAAATATTGAAAATTGTTGAAAATAATTGGAATTGTGACAGGTTTACGGTGTATGAACCGCAACCCTGATAAGGGCAGAGGTGGTCAGTTTTATTTTTACACCACGAATTACCCGAATTAACACTAATTTTTGACGATTAGATAATTTTAATTGACTTCGTCGAATCTTCGATTTTCACTAATTGTTTGAGTGAAAAATTTTCAATTTTTCACTCAAACGGTCAGAATTCGTGAAATTCCGCTAATTTTATAATTTTCGAATGAAAATTATAAAATAATTAGTGAAATTAAAAATGATACGCTGATAAAATTAGTGGAAATTAGTGCAATTCGTGGTGAAATTTCTGAAAAATTCGCGCAAATCGCAGATTAGACGCAGTCAATTCGTGGTGAAATTTCTGAAAATGCAAAATACCGCGTTCCCAGCCTAAAATTATGATTTCGTGATTTTTAACGTAATTTGAACGGCATCACCAGTCGTTAATTTTAGAAAATAAATGCCACTCGGAAGGTGCGCTATATCCATTTGATTATTGACGATTTGAACATCGTGCGCCTGTCCCGCCACAGTATAAAGTTTTGCGGTTTGTTGCTCGATATTTATGCCCGAAAGGGTTACGAGGTCTTGCGTCGGGTTCGGATAAGCGATTATTTGCGTTTGTTTGGTATAAATAGTGACCACATTAGAAAAAGAAAAACGACCGTCCGTGTCTTTTTGTTTGAAACGATAATAATTCAAGCCTTGCGCAGGTTGATTGTCCACAAAATCGTAGGTTTGGGTCTGGGTACTGTTTATTTTACCTGCCACAAAACCTATTTTTTGAAATTCGCGCCCGTCGGTGCTGCGTTCCAGTTCAAAACCCAAATTATTTACTTCATTGGCGGTTGCCCATTGCAAAATATTTTTAGCATTCTGATTGTAACCCGTAAATGCAATTAATTGGACGGGCAATGGGACAAATAGCTTGTTATCGGCTACGCCAAAGGGCGAAAACGAAGACCTATTGGCAATAGTTCGCGACCACCGCGTACCGCCTGCACTCGTAGCGGCAGCAAATGCAGCAACGTCCCACGACGCGCCGTTCCAGTGCATCACCGCAGATTTTGTGCGGTCAAATAAAGGCAATTCCTGCGATGCGTCCCATTCTAAGGTAATGTTTACATCGTTTCCGCCCGTCACGGCTTCCGATATATTCCAGGTGTTATCCACCGCATTTTTAGGAAAACTCGCGCCTCCGTTGCCTGCGTCTTTCACATCATCGGCAACGGCAACGCTGAAAACATCGCTTGCGCCCGCATTAGAAACCAAGCGTATCGGATTGTAAGCGGCATTGCCTACGGGCAACAATTCATTGTCACCCACGTTTAAGGTGGTTTTTAAAGCGCCCGTTCCGTTGGTGATAATATAGCTGTTCGCGCCGTAATTGCTAACGCTTCCGTTGCCTATATTCAAGTTAAAATTCCCTAATTCGATACCCGAATTATTGGAAAGATTGACCGAGTTGGAAACCGTCAAATTAGCGTTTAAACTTAGTTTAGCGTTGTTATTCACCACCAAGTTTTTGAGGTCTAAATTAGACACCGATTGCACCGACTGCGCCGTGCTGCCTGCAAACGAAACGACTCCTGCGCCCGTTGCATTGAAAGCACCCGTTCCCGATTGCGTCAAATTTCCCTTTAAGGAAATAGCACCCGCGTTATTAATCGTTCCGTTGTTGTTCGTACAACTTCCGGGAATGATAAGTTTAGCCGTTGCCGAAACATTGACGGAAGCACCGTTGGTAACTAAGCTAGATTGCGCATTTGCCGCATACACGCCCATAAAGAGCGCGAGCGTTGAAACGCTGTTTTTTAAGTAGTTTTTAAACATACATTGGGAGATTTAATTAGCTGAAAAAATTGATTGAATAATTACTCTGCAAATATAAAATAAGAAAAATTAATTGCATATAGTTATTTCTAACTATACGCTTATAAGTATTTGATTATCAGGTACTTATACTCAAATATATTTTAAAAAAAGATAAAATACCTATTTTTAGGGCTATATTATGTTTATATTTTCAATAAATGATATCTTAATGTACTAAATCGGTTGCTTATAGCCCGAAGGGCTTAAATATTGATAACCCTGCGTGTAACGCAGGGATACCAATGCTACTTTTCGCAACCGCGAAGTGGTTGAACCTGCAAATTAAAGTTCAACTCCTATCAGAGTTGCGCGATTATCAGTTGTTTTCCGTAGGTTTCACCTACGGTTATCAATATTTAAGCCCTTCGGGCTAACACAACAGTCAGCAACCGATTTAGTACAATAAAAAAAAAGAGCGCAATAAGTTTTGAAAACTTGTTGCGCTCTTTTTTATTACAAGCAGTGCAAAGATGCAGGTAATAGTACCGAACCTCCAAGTTTGGCGAGGACTTTGAGGTTGAAGGGGTCTTTTTTGAGGTTGAACGACTTTTTTTAGCCAAACTTAGTGCCTACCTTTGGCGATAAATTATTTCAAAAGATGTGGAAAAACCCTAAATTACTGTTTATACTACTCGGGTTTGTGTTTTTATTCGCTTGTCGCTCCAAAGAAAAAAAGGGGATTACGGCGAGTGAGCAGGCGCAGTTCAAAAAGTATTTAGACCTCGGCGATAGTATTTACGCCACCAAAACGGGCTATGACGCGTTTAAGCGCAGCCTGATTTATTTCGACTCCGCAACGCTGATTGCGCAACGCCTGCAAGACACCGTGATGCTCGCAGAAGGTATATTTGCCAAAGGACGGGTATATGACGCGTGGAACAGAGACCCCGAAAAAACCATCGAGTGCTTCAAAGCCGCTTTTGCATTGTACCAAAAGAGCAAAAAAGATATTGTGCGCCAGTATTACATTCAGCACCTGATAGCACACGGCTACGATAAAATGAAAGACAGTGTTAATTGTGTGCAAACGCTGCTCGCGATGTACGACGCTATTCAAAAACAGCCCGTAGCCGTTCGCCAAAAAATGGCGTACATTCCGCAAATGGCGTACATTAGCACGACAGTGAAAAACTACGCGCTCGCCGAAAAAATTATGAATAATCTGTACGAACGCGCTTGGGTAAAAAATAATCCTAACAGTTATAATTACGAAGATTTTTATTTTCTGATGCGTAGCAAAATCGATATCTATAAAAATAAAAAAACAGAATCGGACTACTTAGACTCTTTTGCTTTAGCACTTCGCAACGTCAAAAATCCGTTAGATAGCTTGTGGTACACCCAGGAAATGAGTACACTGTATAAATACACTAAAAATTACGAAAAAGCTTATTTGTTTGCAGATGCCTACCAAAAAGTAAATCAGCACATCTCGAATACCGAAAGTATAGAGAGTATGCGCAATCAACTGCTCTATATGGAGCTACAGGCGGCGCGCAAAAAAACGGAAGCGGAAGCGGAGGCTCGACGAAATAAAAATATTATTTTGTGGCTATTGAGTGTAGCTATTGCCCTGACGAGTATTTTACTATTTCGTATCCTACTGATTTCTAGACGATTGGAAGAAAAAAGTAAGACGCTCAATGAAGTAAATAACCGAGTGGAACGCAAAATAGAGGAGGTGCAGTTGGCAAATAAAGAGATACAGCATCGCGTTAAAAATAACCTCCACCTGATTTTTAGCCTGCTGAATATGCAAGAGCGCAAATCGGAAAACCCAGAGGTAGTGGCTAATTTGCAAAACGCACGCCTACGCATAGAAAGCATCGCCGCGCTGCACGATCAACTGAGCAGAAATGACAACGAAAGGGTGGATTTTAACGCTTACATTCATCACTTGATAAAAACAATCATTAATTGTATAGAAACGGAGCATAAAGTGATTGCGAATTTGGACATCAAACCTATCGACGTACCCCACAATCACTATATTTCTATCGGCTTAGTGCTGAACGAATGGATTACCAACTCGATAAAATATGCCAAAGTACAAGCCTCACCGTTGGTGCTAAATATCAGCATGTACTACCAAAACGACGATGCCGTCATCGAGTATTTCGACAACGGCATCGTCAGCCCACACGCGCAAACCATCGGTTTAGGCAAAGAAATAATAACGCTATTAAGCCAACAAATGAGGGCAACCGTTACTTACAAAAACAATAATCCTTATCATTATTTTTTAACAATAAAAAATGGATAATAAAATAAAAATTTGGATAGTAGAAGATGAAGCAATTATCGCCCAAAACTTAGCTTTTACGCTGCAAGACCTTGGTTATGAGGTGCTTGGACAGAGCTACGACTTCGCGAGTGCCTTGGCGGCAACGCAAAACGAAGCCATCGAGTTGATGCTATTAGACATTAATTTGGGTAACAAAAACCCTAATAATAACGGTTTGGCGGTCGCCAAAGCACTAACCGAGTGCAGAAATATACCGTTTATTTTCCTCACCGCTTACGACGATAAGGAGACGATACGAACGGGTGCGGCGCTCAAACCGTCGGCGTACCTCATCAAACCCACAAACGCCGCCACGATTTTCGCCGCCGTGCAGACCGCAATAGAAAACCACGATACCAATAAAGCGGCGGCAATGCCGAACGAAGCGGCAGTGATGCCCGATTTTTTCTTCTCCAAAATAGGAGCTAAGCTGCACAAGATTTATTGGTGCGACGTAGCAAAATTGGAGTCCATGAAAAACTATGTGAGCATCAAAAACTTTGCGAACACGCACGAGTACCTCCTTCGCGGCTCGCTAGTTCAGGTCACGCAAAACATGATACCCGTGCATTTGCAGCAAGATTTTGTCCGCGTCAATCGCGCTACTTTTTTGCACAAAACTGCTATACTCTCGCTTGATTTCGATAGCGTGACCTCTATTTTTGGCGCAATCAATAGCACAGAGGAAATGATAAAAGAATTGACTGAAATGCGCTGAAAATCTGAATAAAAAAGGCTATTTTTAATCCAAAAATTGCATTTGTGTGTTGAATTCGGGTTTTGATTTATGGTATGCGCATCAAACCAGAGTAAAATGCGCTATACCAACAAAAAAAACGGGCTGCACAAATCATGTGCAGCCCGTTTTTTTACTTTTTACTTTGCGTTTATTTCAAAATCACCAATTTCTCGAACGGCGTAGTTTTCACCGCTCGTGCGCCCGCAGCGTCGATGTACGTCACCGATACGCGGTAGAGGTACACGCCGTTCGCGAGGCGGCTGCCGAAGTTGTCGGTCGCGTCAAAGTCGAGGTGGTCGGCGCGGCTCACGCGGAATCCTTCGGCGGAAATCGTTTTTTGTATCGATTTTACCTCTTGTCCCGTTATCGTGAAAATGCCGATTTGAACGTCCAGGTTTTGCCCAGCCATATTGTGTTCAAACTCAAAAGACGTGTTCGTGCTAAACGGATTTGGGTAGTTCAGGACATGGTCTAAAACGATATTGCCGTCGTTTTTCACCACGAACTCGATGCGGTCTTCGC